>NC_016941.1:306976-613952 GCF_000236925.1 Staphylococcus argenteus
TACTCAATATCAAAAATTTAGAAGAAGTAAATCGCACACGCTACACATTTGTGTTGGCGCCGGATGAATTATTTTTTACAAGAGATGGACTGCCGATTGCTAAAACGAGAGGGTTACAAAATGTTGTTGATCCTTTGCCAATGTCAGAAGCTGAATTTTTAACAAGATATAAAGCACTGGTGATTTGTGCATTCAATGAGAAACAGTCATTTGATGCTTTAGTTGAAGGGAATTTAGAACTACATAAAGGAACGCCATTTGAAACTAAAGTTATTGAAGCGGCAACATTAGAATTACTAACGACATTTTTAGATGAACAATATCAGAAACAAGAAAAAGATTATAGTGAAAATTATGCATATGTTCGTAAAGTAGGGCATACCGTTTTCAAATGGGTTGCTATCGGTATGACAACGTTAAGTGTGTTATTAATTGCATTTTTAGCCTTTTTATATTTTTCGGTAATGAAGCATAATGAGCGCATTGAAAAAGGATACCAAGCATTTGTGAAGGATGATTATACACAAGTACTAAATACGTATGATGATTTAGATGGTAAAAAATTAGACAAAGAAGCGCTTTACATTTATGCCAAAAGTTATATCCAAACGAACAAACAAGGTTTAGAAAAAGATAAGAAAGAAAACTTGCTTAATAATGTGACGCCAAATTCGAACAAAGATTACTTATTATATTGGATGGAATTAGGACAAGGACATCTTGATGAAGCGATTGACATTGCAACTTATTTAGATGATAACGATATTACAAAATTAGCGTTGATTAATAAATTAAATGAGATTAAAAATAACGGAGATTTATCGAATGATAAACGTTCTGAAGAAACGAAAAAGTATAACGATAAATTGCAAGATATTTTAGATAAAGAAAAGCAAGTTAAAGATGAAAAAGCGAAATCTGAAGAAGAGAAAGCAAAAGCGAAAGATGAAAAATTAAAACAACAAGAAGAGAACGAAAAGAAGCAAAAAGAACAAGCGCAAAAAGATAAGGAAAAACGTCAAGAAGCTGAAAGAAAAAAATAGTATAGGACTGAGGCAAAGACAATGCATAAATTGATTATAAAATATAACAAACAATTGAAGATGCTCAATTTGCGAGATGGTAAAACATATACTATTAGCGAAGACGAGCGTGCAGATGTTACGTTGAAATCGTTAGGCGAAGTCATTCATTTAGAGCAAAATAATCAAGGCACTTGGCAAGCAAATCACACTTCTATTAATAAGGTGCTTGTTAGAAAAGGTGACCTTGATGACATTACATTACAGCTTTATACGGAAGCTGATTATGCATCATTTGCGTATCCTTCGATTCAAGATACGATGACGATTGGACCAAATGCATATGATGACATGGTCATTCAAAGTTTGACAAATGCCATCATTATTAAAGATTTTCAATCAATACAAGAATCACAATATGTGCGCATTGTGCACGATAAAAATACAGATGTGTATGTTAACTATGAACTACAAGAGCAATTAACGAACAAAGCTTACATTGGTGATCATATTTATGTTGAAGGGATATGGCTCGAAGTACAAGCCGATGGTTTGAATGTATTGAGTCAGAGTACAGTGACATCGTCATTAATTCGCTTAACACAAGAGATGCCACATGCACAGGCAGATGACTACAATACGTACCATCGTTCGCCAAGAATTATTCATCGTGAACCGACTGACGATATTAAGATTGAAAGACCGCCACAGCCAATACAGAAGAACAATACAGTGATATGGCGTTCTATTATACCGCCATTAGTGATGATTGCTTTAACTGTTGTCATCTTTTTAGTGAGACCAATTGGTATTTATATTTTAATGATGATTGGTATGAGTACAGTAACGATAGTATTTGGTATTACAACGTATTTCTCTGAAAAGAAAAAGTATAACAAAGATGTTGAAAAACGAGAGAAAGATTACAAAGCTTATTTGGATAATAAATCTAAAGAAATTAATAAAGCGATTAAAGCACAACGTTTTAGTTTGAATTACCATTATCCAACGGTTGCTGAAATTAAAGATATCGTCGAAACGAAAGCACCAAGAATATATGAAAAAACATCACATCATCACGATTTCTTACATTATAAGTTAGGTATTGCGAATGTTGAAAAGTCATTCAAATTAGATTACCAAGAAGAAGAATTTAACCAACGTCGTGATGAATTATTCGACGATGCTAAAGAATTGTATGAATTTTACACAGATGTAGAACAAGCACCATTAATCAATGATTTAAATCATGGACCGATTGCATATATTGGTGCACGACATCTCATTTTAGAAGAATTGGAGAAAATGCTAATCCAATTGTCAACATTCCATAGTTATCATGATTTAGAGTTTCTATTTGTGACACGTGAAGATGAAGTTGAAACATTGAAATGGGCACGTTGGTTGCCACATATGACATTGAGAGGTCAAAACATTAGAGGGTTTGTTTACAATCAACGAACACGTGACCAAATTTTAACGTCAATTTATAGCATGATCAAAGAACGTATCCAAGCTGTGCGTGAACGCAGCAGAAGTAATGAGCAAATTATTTTTACACCGCAATTAGTGTTTGTCATTACAGATATGTCATTAATTATTGATCATGTCATTTTAGAATATGTAAACCAAGATTTATCAGAATATGGTATTTCATTAATCTTTGTTGAAGATGTGATTGAAAGTTTGCCAGAGCATGTAGATACCATTATTGATATCAAGTCTCGTACTGAAGGCGAACTGATTACTAAAGAAAAAGAATTAGTTCAATTGAAATTTACACCTGAAAATATTGATAACGTCGATAAAGAATATATCGCACGACGTTTGGCAAATTTAACACACGTCGAACATTTGAAAAATGCAATTCCAGATAGTATTACATTTTTAGAGATGTATAACGTGAAAGAAGTAGACCAGCTCGATATAGTTAATCGATGGAGACAAAATGAAACATACAAAACGATGGCAGTACCTTTAGGTGTAAGAGGTAAAGATGATATTTTATCATTGAACTTACATGAAAAAGCACACGGACCACATGGTTTAGTTGCCGGTACAACTGGTTCGGGGAAATCTGAGATTATCCAATCATACATTTTATCTTTAGCAATTAATTTTCACCCACATGAAGTGGCGTTCCTATTGATTGACTATAAAGGTGGGGGTATGGCGAACTTATTTAAAGATTTAGTCCATTTAGTTGGTACGATTACAAACTTAGATGGTGATGAAGCGATGCGTGCCTTAACATCGATCAAAGCCGAATTGAGAAAACGTCAACGTTTATTCGGAGAGCATGATGTTAACCATATTAATCAATACCATAAGTTATTTAAAGAAGGTATTGCGACAGAACCAATGCCACATTTATTCATTATTTCCGATGAGTTTGCCGAATTAAAATCAGAACAACCTGATTTTATGAAAGAACTTGTATCAACGGCACGTATTGGACGTTCGTTAGGTATTCATTTAATACTTGCGACACAAAAACCATCGGGTGTTGTTGATGACCAAATTTGGTCTAACTCTAAATTTAAATTGGCATTAAAAGTACAAGATAGACAAGACAGTAATGAAATTTTAAAAACACCAGATGCAGCAGACATTACATTACCAGGTCGTGCGTATTTACAAGTTGGTAATAATGAAATTTATGAATTATTCCAATCTGCATGGAGTGGTGCAACATATGATATCGAAGGCGATAAATTAGAAGTTGAAGATAAGACGATTTACATGATTAATGACTATGGTCAACTTCAAGCAATCAACAAAGACTTGAGTGGACTTGAAGATGAAGAAACGAAAGAAAATCAAACTGAGTTAGAAGCGGTTATCGATCATATCGAATCTATTACAACACGATTAGAAATTGAAGAAGTTAAGCGTCCATGGCTACCACCATTGCCAGAAAATGTATATCAAGAAGATTTAGTAGAAACAGATTTCAGAAAATTATGGTCAGATGATGCAAAAGAAGTGGAATTAACATTAGGACTTAAAGACGTACCAGAAGAACAATATCAAGGGCCGATGGTATTACAATTGAAAAAAGCTGGTCACATCGCGTTAATCGGAAGTCCAGGATATGGTAGAACAACGTTCTTACACAACATTATTTTCGATGTTGCAAGACACCATCGTCCTGATCAAGCACACATGTACTTGTTCGATTTCGGAACTAATGGTTTGATGCCAGTCACAGACATACCACATGTCGCTGATTACTTTACAGTAGATCAAGAAGACAAGATTGCGAAGGCGATACGTATATTTAATGATGAAATTGATCGTCGTAAGAAGATTTTAAGTCAGTATCGTGTCACTAGTATTTCTGAATATCGAAAATTAACTGGTGAAACAATTCCGCATGTCTTTATCCTTATTGATAACTTTGACGCAGTAAAAGATTCACCTTTCCAAGAAGTTTTTGAAAATATGATGATTAAAATGACGCGTGAAGGGCTAGCATTAGACATGCAAGTAACCTTAACTGCTTCAAGAGCTAACGCTATGAAAACACCAATGTACATTAATATGAAAACGCGTATCGCAATGTTTTTATATGATAAATCAGAGGTGTCGAACGTAGTAGGACAGCAAAAATTTGCGGTTAAAGATGTAGTGGGTCGAGCATTGTTAAGTAGCGATGACAACGTATCATTCCATATTGGCCAACCATTTAAACATGATGAGACCAAATCATATAATGATCAAATTAATGATGAAGTATCAGCGATGACAGAATTTTATAAAGGTGAAACACCAAGTGATATTCCTATGATGCCAGATGAAATTAAATATGAAGATTACAGAGAATCATTAAGCTTACCGGATATAGTTGCAAATGGTGCTTTACCAATTGGATTAGATTATGAAGGTGTTACACTACAAAAAATTAAATTAACTGAACCAGCAATGATTTCATCAGAAAATCCGAGAGAAATTGCGCATATTGCTGAAATTATGATGAAAGAAATTGACATATTAAATGAAAAATATGCGATTTGTATCGCAGATTCAAGTGGAGAGTTTAAAGCTTATAGGCATCAAGTGGCTAACTTTGCCGAAGAAAGAGAAGACATTAAAGCGATTCATCAACTAATGATTGAAGACTTAAAACAAAGAGAAATGGACGGTCCGTTTGAAAAAGATTCACTTTACATTATCAATGATTTTAAAACATTTATTGATTGCACGTATATTCCGGAAGATGATGTTAAAAAACTTATTACAAAAGGACCAGAACTTGGCTTGAACATTTTATTTGTCGGCATTCATAAAGAATTAATAGATGCTTATGATAAACAGATTGATGTTGCACGTAAAATGATTAACCAATTTAGTATAGGTATTCGTATTTCAGACCAACAATTCTTTAAATTTAGATTTATTCAACGAGAACCAGTTATTAAAGAAAATGAAGCATATATGGTCGCAAACCAAGCTTATCAAAAGATTAGATGGTTTAAATAGCAATGAATTAAATAGGAGGGAGGTATGTTATGAATTTTAATGATATTGAAACAATGGTTAAGTCGAAATTTAAAGATATTAAAAAGCATGCAGAAGAGATTGCGCATGAAATTGAAGTTCGTTCTGGATATTTAAGAAAAGCTGAACAATATAAGCGATTAGAATTTAATTTGAGTTTTGCACTAGATGATATTGAAAGCACAGCAAAGGACGTACAAACTGCAAAATCTAGTGCTAATAAGGACAGTGTAACTGTTAAGGGAAAGGCGCCCAATACGTTATATATTGAAAAAAGAAATTTGATGAAACAAAAGCTTGAAATGTTGGGTGAAGATATCGATAAAAATAAAGAATCCCTCCAAAAAGCTAAGGAAATTGCTGGCGAAAAGGCAAGTGAATATTTTAATAAAGCAATGAATTAATATTGAGGTGAAGATATGGGTGGATATAAAGGTATTAAAGCAGATGGTGGCAAGGTTGATCAAGCAAAACAATTAGCGGCAAAAACAGCTAAAGATATTGAAGCATGTCAAAAGCAAACGCAACAGCTCGCTGAGTATATCGAAGGTAGTGATTGGGAAGGACAGTTCGCCAATAAGGTGAAAGATGTGTTACTTATTATGGCAAAGTTTCAAGAAGAATTAGTACAACCGATGGCTGACCATCAAAAAGCAATTGATAACTTAAGTCAAAATCTAGCGAAATACGATACATTATCAATTAAGCAAGGGCTTGATAGGGTGAACCCATGATGAAAGATGTTAAGCGAATAGATTATTTTTCTTACGAAGAATTAACAATTTTAGGTGGTAGTAAATTACCTCTCGTAAATTTTGAATTGTTTGATCCATCAAATTTTGAAGAAGCTAAAGCTGCTTTAATTGAAAAGGAATTAGTAACAGAGAATGACAAGTTAACTGATGCAGGTTTTAAAGTGGCTACATTAGTCAGAGAGTATATTAGCGCAATTGTAAATATTCGAATTAATGATATGTATTTTGCACCATTTAGCTATGAAAAAGATGAATATATTTTGTTAAGCCGGTTTAAAAATAATGGATTTCAAATACGAATTATAAATAAAGACATTGCATGGTGGTCGATTGTACAATCATATCCTTTATTGATGAGACAAGAAAAGTCTAATGATTGGGACTTTAAACAAATTGACGATGAAACATTGGAGAACTTAAATAATGAAAGTATCGATACGATTGGGCGTGTTTTAGAAATTGAAATATACAATCATCAAGGTGACCCTCAACAAAGTTTATATAACATTTATGAACAAAATGATTTGCTACTCATTCGATACCCATTAAAAGATAAAGTGCTGAATGTTCATATTGGTGTCATTAATACATTTATACGAGAATTATTTGGATTCGATACTGATGAAAATCATATTAATAAAGCAGAGGAGTAATGACGTTGAGTGGAAAAATTAGTGTTAAAGCTGAAACGATTGCACATGTTGTAAAAGAATTAGAAAGCATTAGTCAAAAGTATGATGAAATAGCTCAAAACTTTGGGAAAATAGCGCAATTAAATTACTACAGTAGTGAAAAAGCTGCACATTCTATGGAAAATGGCTATAGTAGTGCTGCAACAGTCATTAGTGGTCTCAAAGGTCCACTGAGCACACTCGGTGGTGGCGTCATGAATTCAGCACAAAAGTTCTTTGAAGCAGATGAACATTGGGGTACGGAATTTGCCAAGCTTTACTATAATATTGAGGGATAGGTGCATGATATGACAAAAGATATTGAATATCTAACAGCTGATTATGACAATGAAAAGTCATCTATCCAAAGTGTAATAGATGCAATAGAGGGGCAAGACTTCTTAGATGTAGATACAACAATGGATGATGCGGTAAGCGATGTCAGTTCTTTAGACGAAGATGGCGCAATATCATTAACGAGTAGTGTAGTAGGTCCACAAGGATCTAAATTAATGGGGTATTATCAAAATGAGTTATATGATTATGCATCTCAATTAGATTCGAAAATGAAAGAAATTATTGACACGCCATTTATAGAAGATATAGATAAAGCATTCAAAGGTATAACGAATGTTAAATTGGAAAATATATTAATTAAAAATGGCGGTGGTCATGGTAGAGATACCTATGGGGCTTCTGGGAAAATTGCAAAGGGAGATGCCAAGAAAAGTGACAGCGATGTTTATAGCATCGATGAAATATTAAAATCGGATCAAGAATTTGTAAAAGTAATTGATCAGCATTACAAAGAAATGAAAAAAGAAGATAAGAAATTATCTAAGAGTGATTTCGAAAAAATGATGACTCAGGGCGCTTCTTGTGATTACATGACAGTAGCTGAAGCGGAAGAGATAGAGGAGCAAAAGAAAAAAGAATTGGCAGTTGATATTTTAGCGGGTGTCGGAATTATAGCTTTAACTATAGTCAACCCTGTCGCAGGTGCAGTAGCAGCAGGTGCATATACCGCTTATTCAGCAGCCAATGCAGCCACAGGAAAAAATATTATAACTGGAAGAAAGCTATCTAAAGAAGAACGCATCATGGAAGGACTTTCGCTTATTCCATTGCCAGGTATGGGCTTCCTCAAAGGTGCTGGGAAAAGTTTAATGAAATTAGGCTTCAAAGGCGGAGAAAAATTTGCAGTTAAAACAGGATTGCAAAAGACAATGCAACAAGCAGTTAGTCGTATTTCACCTAAAATGGGAATGATGAAAAACAGTGTGTTGAATCAATCTCGTAACTTTGCTCAAAATACTCATGTTGGACAAATGCTGAGTAACATGCGTGGTCAAGCAACTCATACTGTTCAACAAAGTAGAAATTGGATTGGACAACAAGCACAAAATGTCAAACGAATAGTGAATAATGGACTTGATAAAGAATTTGTAATTCCATCTAAACAACAACTTGCATCGGCGGGAATAGGCGGTATAAACTTTGCTGAAACAACTACTTTGAGAAACATGGGTCAAAACATGAAACGTGCTGTTACACCACAAAATCACGTGACACATGGTCCGAAAGATAGTATGGTGAGAAGTGAAGGTAAACATAGTGTAAGTAGCCATGAAATAAATTCATCAAAATATGTTGAATCACCAAACTACACCAAGGTCAAATATGGAGAGCAATATGCAAGACTTAGACCTAAGAAACTAAAAGCAAATATAGAATATACAACACCAACTGGTCACATATATCGGACTGATCATAAAGGGCGCATAAAAGAAGTTTATGTAGACAATCTTTCTCTAAAAGATGGCGGTCGTAATAACCATGCACAAAGAACTGTGGGAGGAGAGGATAGATTACCAGACGATGATGGAGGTCACTTAATCGCTAGAATGTTTGGTGGGTCAAAAGACATAGATAACCTTGTAGCACAAAGTAAATATATCAACCGTCCATTTAAGGAAAATGGTGATTGGTACCAGTTGGAAAAAGAGTGGAAAG
Organism: Staphylococcus argenteus; assembly: GCF_000236925.1. Taxonomy (NCBI): domain Bacteria; kingdom Bacillati; phylum Bacillota; class Bacilli; order Caryophanales; family Staphylococcaceae; genus Staphylococcus; species Staphylococcus argenteus. Next base: position 315,938 of record NC_016941.1, read on the forward strand.
ATGCACTAAAGTCGGGAGATGAAGTGAAAAATATTAAAATGGAAGTGAAATACAGCGGTAATAGTAAAAGGCCAACTGAGTTTATGGTCGAATATTATATTGATAATAAACAATTTGCAAAACATGTAAAAAATATATAGGGGCGATAATATGACTTTTGAGGAAAATTTAAGTGAAATGTATAACGAGATTGCAAATAAGATTAGCAGCATGATACCAGTAGAGTGGGGAAAAGTATATGCAATGGCTTATGTAAATGAAAGAAGTGGAGAAGTGTTCTACAATTATACTGAACCAAGAAGTGATGAATTATTTTACTATACGAGCGTGTTAAATAAATATAATATATCGAGATCAGAATTTATGGACTCAGTATATGAATTATATAAGCAATTTGATAAATTAAGAGAGTTGTTTATAGAAGAAGGACTCGAACCATGGACATCATGTGAATTTGACTTTACAAGAGATGGTAAATTAAACGTATCTTTTGATTATATTGATTGGGCGAATTCAGAGTTTGGACAAATGGGAAGAGAACATTATTATATGTATAAAAAATTTGGAATTTGGCCTGAAAAAGAATATGCCATAAATTGGGTTAAAGAAATCGAACAGTATGTTAAAGAACAGGAAGAAGCGGAAGATAGATAATCTTGATGCAAGACTAAACAATAAAGCTTTGTTTAGTCTTTTTTTGGCGGTTAAGTAAAAAGCAATAGATACCGTAAAGTTGATGCTCATCAAATAATAATATAAAGGTAATTTTAGGTTTTCATACTTTTAATCGAAAAGAATCTAATTACTTATAAATTTAAATGCTTAATATGCTATTACAAAGTCAATGTATAGGAGATAGATATGACTACTAAAGAAAATATTGATACTCTTCGAAAGCCAGGTGCACAAGCCTTAAGTTTAATATCATTGTTTTTGATACTTTTTTCATGTCTAACTTTCTTTTTTGGTTTAGATTATGAAAGGTTTCCTAATTATTTAAAGATAACGACAATTATAGAATTAATAATTATCATAATTAGTTTGCTTCAATGGATTAGATTTATAGATTTCGAAAAAGAAAGTGCACAGAAATATAAAAAAATATATGCTCGATTTTTAGTTGTTATAAATGTGTTAACTACTATCACTGTAGTATTTGCACTGTGTAACCTTTATTATTTTGCAGCTGTACAAAACCATTATGATTTATTCAATTATTGGTTAATGGGTACGATTTCAATCATAATTAGCTATTTATTATTAGTAATTGGAGGAATGTTTACGTTGTTAAAATTACCTAAAGTAACAAAACGTTGGGGTGGTAAAACTAAAACACATTTCGGTTTATTATTAACTGCGTTGAGCTCATTTATATATATTGAAAAAATTATCGAATATATATTGGTTCCTAATGTCGTAGAATCCAAGTTTATAATTATTGTAAGTATGTTGGTTATCGCTGGATCACAATTTGTGGCATTTCAATTTATTATGCAATACAGTAGATTCTATATTTTTGAATTAAACACAGAAGATGATGACTAAATGATTTTGTAAATTACTATTGGAGTATACTTATATAAAAAATCAACTTCAACGTATATCACCATATTATTTTATGTTCAATGATGTGAATGGATTTAAATGGATCGATATTAAAGTAAAAGTTATGGAATATTGAGGTGCGAATATGGAGTTCTTATTATTAATTGTCGTAGCCGGACTGTATTATATTATATATTTAACTGCTGTGATGTATTCTGAAAAAATAGTAGTATTGCCTATAATCATCTATGCCATTGTGTTTGTAGTAATTGGTATCACTTATATTTTTATAGGTGACAGCTATGATCAGTTAACAAATTTCAATGTGATTTTGTATATGGGGAGTTTGTTTTATGCATGGATGGCTTTTAGAAATCTTTGGAACAGACCACTATTACTAAAATATAAGAACATTACAGATAGTTCAAGTGGAATAGTTAATAAATCTGAATACAATTCAGTTGAAAGCTTACGTATAAATATTGAAATAGCTAAGTATAAAGGGATTATTTCTTTGATAGTAGCTATAGTACTAACGGTATTAATGACATTAAAGTCAACACCTCAAATTACTGCGGAAACACGTGACTTAAGTATCTCATTTTTCATACTCAGCTTATTTATCATTATTATATTTGCAGTTTGGGATTTGATTATTAGAGTTAGAAAAGGAGCGTTTGCTTTTGTTGTAATAAGGCCAATATTATTCAGTTGTTGGTTATTTATTTTGAATATGATTTTATCAAGATTAGTATAATGATAAGAAGTTGAATAAATTGTAATGTGAAAAATCATTGAGAATTTCAATTATTGTAACAATAGTTTCAGTTATTTTAGTTTCATTAGTTTATTTAGGTTTAAAATGAGTAATATTATTTTGAAGAAGCATTAAGCCACGTAGAAGTGTTGTTTAATGCTTTTTATTTAACGGTAATGAAAATATAGGGGTGATAACATGATTTTCGAAGAAAAATTAAGTGAAATGTACAATAAAATTGCGAATAAGATTAGCAGCATGATACCGGTAGAATGGGAAAAGGTATATGCAATGGCTTATATAAGTGAAAGAAATGGAGAAGTTTTCTACAATTATACTGAGCCAAGCAGTGATGAATTATTTTACTATACGAGCGTGTTAAATAAATATAATATACCAAGATCAGAATTTATGGACTCAGTATATGAATTATATAAGCAATTTGATAATTTAAGAGAATTGTTTATAGAAGAAGGACTCGAGCCATGGACATCATGCGAATTTGACTTTACAAGAGAGGGTAAATTAAACGTATCTTTTGATTATATAGATTGGATGAATTCAGAATTTGGACAAATAGCAAAAGAAAATTATTATATGTACAAAAAATTTGGAATTTTACCAGAAACGGAATATGAAATTAATAAAGTTAAAGAAGTAGAGAAGTATATTAAAGAGCAAGAAAAAACTAACCTGTAGGGGAGATAACATGAATTTCGAAGAAAAATTAAGTGAAATGTACAATAAAATTGCAAATGAAATCAGTGGAATGATACCAGTAGAATGGGAAAAGATATATACAATTGCGTACGTAGATGATCAAGGTGGAGAGGTCATTTTTAATTATACTAAACCTGGAAGTGAAGAATTGAATTATTATTCAGATATTCCTAAAGATTGTAATGTCTCAAATGATATTTTTATGGATTTATGGATGAAAGTTTATCGAATGTTTGATGAGTTAAGAGAAACTTTTAAAAAAGAAGATTTAGAACCATGGACATCATGTGAATTTGATTTTACAAGAGAAGGTAAACTGAATGTATCTTTTGATTATATAGATTGGTTAAATACAGAATTTGATCAATTGGGTCTTGAAAATTATTATATGTACAAAAAGTTTGGTGTCATACCAGAAATGGAATATGAAATGGAGGAGGTTAAACAAATCGAGCAATATATTAAAGAACAGGAAGAATAAACTATTTTAATTGTAAGACTAAACAATAAAGCTTTGTTTAGTCTTTTTGGCAGTTAAGTAAAAAACAATATAGACCGTAAAGTTGATACTCATCAAATAATAATATAAAGATAATTTTATGCTTTTAGTAGATGAAAATCTAAGTATATATAACTTTAAATACGTAATATGCTATTACAAAATCAATGTATAGGAGATAGGTAAATATGGCTACTAAGGAAAATATAGACATTCTTCGAAAGCCAGGTGCACAAGCCTTAAGTTTAGCATCATTGTTTTTGATACTTTTTTCATGTCTAACTTTCTTTTTTGGTTTAGATTATGAAAGGTTTCCTAATTATTTAAAGATAACGACAATTATAGAATTAATAATTATCATAATTAGTTTGCTTCAATGGATTAGATTTATAGATTTCGAAAAAGAAAGTGCACAGAAATATAAAAAAATATATGCTCGATTTTTAGTTGTTATAAATGTGTTAACTACTATCACTGTAGTATTTGCACTGTGTAACCTTTATTATTTTGCAGCTGTACAAAACCATTATGATTTATTCAATTATTGGTTAATGGGTACGATTTCAATCATAATTAGCTATTTATTATTAGTAATTGGAGGAATGTTTACGTTGTTAAAATTACCTAAAGTAACAAAACGTTGGGGTGGTAAAACTAAAACACATTTCGGTTTATTATTAACTGCGTTGAGCTCATTTATATATATTGAAAAAATTATCGAATATATATTGGTTCCTAATGTCGTAGAATCCAAGTTTATAATTATTGTAAGTATGTTGGTTATCGCTGGATCACAATTTGTGGCATTTCAATTTATTATGCAATACAGTAGATTCTATATTTTTGAATTAAACACTGAAGATGATGACTAAATAATTTTATAAATTACTATTGGAGTATACTTATATAAAAAATCAACTTCAACACATTATTTTTTACTCAATGATGTGAAAGAATTTGAGTGGATTGATATTAATGGGATTTGATTATTAGAATTAGAAAAGGAACGTTTGCTTTTGTTGTAATAAATCTAATATTTTTCAGTTGTTGGTTATTTATTCTGAATATGATTTTATCAAGATTATTATAATTGTATTACATATAGGTGTTGGTAAATTTTTATTTACGAAATTGTAAAAAAGTATATACTATTAATATCTTTTTTACTATAATTATAAATGGTTAAATAAATTGAAAGACAAAATAATGAGTAGGAGTTTTAGGGCTATTATTTACAAATAATATAATACTGAAAAAGACTCGAAATTATTTAGAATTCCAGTTATCGTAACAATAGTTTCAGTTATTTTAGTTCTATTAGTGTATTTAGGTATAAAATGAGTAATATTAATTTGAAGAAGCATTAAGCGACGTAGAGGTGTTGTTTAGTGCTTTTTATTTAACGGAAATGAAACCAATATCTATTTTGAAAATATAGGGGGGATAACATGACTTTCGAAGAAAAACTAAGTGAAATATACAACAAGATTGCGAATGAGATTAGCAGTATGATACCGGTAGAGTGGGAAAAGGTATATACAATTGCTTATGTAGATGATGGAGGTGGAGAGGTCGTTTTTAATTATACTAAACCAGGAAGTGAAGATTTGAATTATTACACTGATATACCTAAGGAGTATAATGTTTCTGTGCAAGTATTTGATGATTTATGGATGGATTTATATGATTTGTTTAAGAATTTAAGGAATTTATTTAAAGAAGAAGGACTCGAACCATGGACATCATGTGAATTTGATTTTACAAAAGAAGGTGAATTAAAAGTTTCATTTGATTATATTGATTGGGCGAATTCAGAGTTTGGACAAATGGGAAGAGAACATTATTACATGTATAAAAAATTTGGGATTTGGCCTGAAAAAGAATATGCCATAAATTGGGTTGAAAAAATAAAAAATTATGTTAAAGAGCAAGAAGAAACTAACCTTTAGGGGCGATAACATGACTTTCGAAGAAAAACTAAGTGAAATATACAACAAGATTGCGAATGAGATTAGTGGGATGATTCCAGTAGAATGGGAGCAAGTATTTACAATTGCCTACGTAACTGACCAAGCTGGGGAAGTCATTTTTAATTATACTAAACCAGCTAGTGATGAATTAAATTATTATTCAGACATACCTAAAGATTGCAATGTCTCAAAAGATATTTTTAAGAATTCATGGTTTAAAGTTTATCGAATGTTTGATGAGTTAAGAGAAACTTTTAAAGAAGAAGATTTAGAACCATGGACCTCATGCGAATTCGACTTTACAAGAGACGGCAAATTGAATGTATCTTTTGATTATATAGATTGGGTTAGATTAGGTTTTGGACCATTAGCAAAAGAAAATTACTATACGTATAAAAAGTTTGGTGTTTTACCAGAAATGGAATATGAAATTAATAAAGTTAAAGAAATCGAGCAATATATTAAAAGCCAAGAAAGTTAATTATGGGAAAGAGGTTAAGCAATAAGATTTGTTTAATCTTAGTTTGCTGCAATTTAAAATTGTTGATATTTCTAGGAAGAATCATTCGAAATTGGAAGATCAAAGTGAGAATGAACTCATAAGTGGCTCATTAACAAATTGTATAAAAAATATTGATGATAATATCGATAGACTCATCGATAAAATTACCGAGATGCAAAATGAAGTTAATTCATTAGGTAGTACATTATCTGTACTAGAAAATGCAATAAATTCAAAAGCTTCTGCTATTGAAAAATTAACTAATTAAAGGAGCAGAAATGGAAAAAATAAAGAGAATAAACAAAATATTTTTATCATTTGAAGTTATTCCATTTGCAATGATGATTTTGCTAGCATTTCCACCAATTATTGCAAGTCTAATTAATAATCGTTTGCAGTATGGTAGAGATTTCTATGATAGAGTAAGCTTTTATTGTTATATTTCAATTATGGCTGCATATGCAATTACCATATTGTTAGAAATTATTTTTTACTTTATTTTATTGAAAAGCTATCAATATGATCAAAGTAATATTGAATTAGCTAATAGAGTGAAAGTTACAAAAGTACTGTCGATTTTGTATATGATTCCAGGATTATATGCGATTCCATTCTATTTTAGATTTTTACATGTTCGTTCATTTAGAGAAAATAAAAAATCCGGACAGCCGGCCTATCACTTTTGGGAATTTTTTATAAAACCTAATCGCAAACCGATAGAGTTGAAAGACTTTTTTATTAAAAATAGATAATTAAGGAGTAACCAATGAAAAGATTAATTATAGGAGTGTTAATTATAATGATGAGTATAATCAATTATGGTTGTGGTAATGAGCAAAATGAAAATAAATATCAAAGTCAAATTAATAAAGTAATGAAAATTCAACAAGAAACTCATAAAGAGATGGTTAAAAAGAGTAATGAAGTTAATCCTGAATTTAATAAGGATAAAGTAAATACTTATGTATTTAATGATGGCAAATTAATTATCATCAGCTATAAGTTATTTAAAGATAAAGATCAAATGTTTTACGCGACTTACGAGTTTAAAAACGACAAAATTTATTATAAGAGAGATATTAATCCTAAAACATACGTGAAAGAACACAAATCAGATTATAAAGATATTAAAGTAAATTAATTTTAAGGAGTAGGAAAATGGAAAAGTTAATCAAAGTGACGTCTTTAATTGGAATTATTATTCAAAGTTTTTTAACATTGTTATTTTTAATATTTTTAATTTTATCAGCAACAGGGATTATACAGCCAGAATTGACCACAACTGTTAATGGTGAACAAACTATACAAAGTCCAGAAACTGCTCAAGCAACATTCGTGACAATATTTGCAATATTGTTTGCTGTTTCTTTAGTTTCAGATTTATTAGGCATTATAGCTATGAAAAAGTTGTTTGTGAATAATAAAGCGAGTGGTATTTTGTATATTATTGGTGCAGTGATCAGTGCCAATTTATTAACATTTATTGCTTGGTTAATAAGTGGAATTTCTGTTTTAAGGTATAACAAAATAGGAAAAGAAGTGTCATAGCATGAAATATACTTGGTGGATACTTTTGACAATTGCAGGGATTTTAAGTTTAACAAGTGTTTATGGATTTATTTTATGTTTAGGTAGTTTTGGAATGTTGGCAATGAATGTCATGTGGCTATTTGTTTATACACCGCATAAAAATTCTAAAGCACTTGAATCTATATCAAAACCAACGATAATTTTATCAATCATTGGGACATATGCAGTATTTATATTTATGTCTATCTTATTTTACTTCGTAATGAAAGCTAGGTTTATGGAAATTGGAATAAAACTTTACGGTGAATCTTTTAATATGTTTGGAATACCATTATTCATTATTGCCATTATTTTATTTACAATCGGTACAGTATTCGTTTATAAAATACAGCAATCAAGATTAAAGCAATAGAATATATTAATTTAAAGGACGGGTTTAAAAGAAATCCGTCCTAATGATTTATACATAATAGATGTAGCTGAATCTAAAAGACTTCAAATACTTTGAAGATAAAAAGATAATGACAATGAATGTAAAATGTGACCTTTTCAATATTAAAATAAAAAAATGTAATGTTTTAGAAAGCGAATCTAAATTTTAATAACGATAAATGAAAGGTAGATGAACATGAGTAACTCAAACGAGTTTGTTTAATTTGCCCCTGCATTTATTTGCGTTGAAAATCACGAGCCTGTTTCCATTTCCGAAAAATGGAAACGAGCTTAGTATATACAAACTCTGAAGAATCTAAGGCGATTATATAGTTTCAAGATGATGAACCAATTTATGATGAAAATTTAAATGGAGGGATATATTTAGATTTTACTGAATTGTAAAAATAGAATTTTAAATTATTTGAATGTATTTATAAATATATCGTTATTATTAAAGTAGAGATTAGGGGAGATAACATGAATTTCGAAGAAAAACTAAGTCAAATATACAATGAGATTGCAAATGAAATCAGTGGAATGATACCGGTAGAGTGGGAAAAGGTATATACAATTGCCTACCTAGATGATGAAGGTGGAGAGGTTGTTTTTAATTATACTAAACCAGGTAGCGATGAATTGAATTATTACACGGATATATCTAGAGATTATAATATTTCAGAAGAAATATTTGATGATTTATGGATGAATCTGTATTACTTGTTTATGGATTTAAGGGATTTATTTAAAAAAGAAGGTCTTGAACCATGGACCTCATGTGAATTTGATTTTACAAGAGATGGTAATTTGAAAGTATCATTTGATTATATAGATTGGATTAAATTAGGTTTTGGCCCATCTGGAAAAGAAAATTATTATATGTACAAAAAATTTGGAATTTTACCAGAAACGGAATATGAAATTAATAAAGTTAAAGAAATCGAGCAATATATTAAAGAGCAAGAAGAAACTGAACTATAGGGGAGATAACATGAATTTCGAAGAAAAACTAAGTCAAATATACAATGAAATTGCAAATGAAATCAGTGGGATGATACCGGTAGAGTGGGAAAAGGTATATACAATTGCCTACCTAGATGATGAAGGTGGAGAGGTTGTTTTTAATTATACTAAACCTGGAAGTGAAGGTTTGAATTATTACACATATATCCCTAGAGAGTATAATGTCTCTGAAAAAGTATTTTATGATTTGTGGACGGATTTATATAGATTGTTTAAGAAGTTAAGAAACGCATTTAAAGAAGAAGGACATGAACCATGGACCTCATGCGAATTTGATTTTACAAGAGAAGGTAAATTAAAAGTTTCATTTGATTATATTGATTGGATAAATACAGAGTTTGATCAATTAGGCCGTGAAAATTATTATATGTACAAAAAATTTGGGGTTATACCAGAAATGGAATATGAAATGGAAGAAATTAAAGAAATCGAACAATATATTAAAGAGCGAGATGAAGCTGAACTATAGGGGAGATAACATGACTTTCGAAGAAAAACTAAGTCAAATGTACAATGAAATTGCAAATGAAATCAGTGGAATGATACCGGTAGAGTGGGAAAAGGTATATACAATTGCCTACCTAGATGATGAAGGTGGAGAGGTTGTTTTTAATTATACTAAACCTGGAAGTGAAGGTTTGAATTATTATTCAGATATTCCTAAAGATTGCAATGTCTCAAAAGATATTTTTAAGAATTCATGGTTTAAAGTTTATCGAATGTTTGATGAGTTAAGAGAAACTTTTAAAAAAGAAGGACATGAACTATGGACATCATGTGAATTTGATTTTACAAGAGAAGGTAAATTATACGTATCGTTTGATTATATAGATTGGATTAAATTAGGTTTTGGTCCATCCGGAAAAGAAAACTACTATATGTACAAAAAGTTTGGTGTTTTACCAGAAATGGAATATGAAATGGAAGAAATTCGAGAAGTAGAGAAGTATGTTAAAGAACAAGAGTAGCAGACATGTTATGGAAGGCTGAGCAAAACCAACCTCGTTTTACTTTTGATTCAAAGAAGAAGCTAAAAAATAAGATTATTTGCAACTTAAAAAGTCAATTAGCTTATCGTTATCCATACATCATGGATAAATGAGTTCAACTAATTAACAAATCACGATATAAATTTAAAATTGTCATTAATTGAAAAGGTTATTGTAGTGTATTTTATAAAGTTGATGCACATTGACTTATTTTTAAAAACTTATATCAAAAAAATATGAGAAAAGTATATACTATTAAAATGTTTTTTACTATAATTATAAATAGTTAAATATTTGGGAATAAAATAAATGTATAGGAGGCAATATTTAGAGATACATAGCAATGTAAAGGTATCAAATAGTTATTACATTATCTGTAGTGATGACAGAATTTTCAGTAGTTTTTTATAAAATATTACTGAAATAGTATTTATACTATGAAACCTTTTTATCGTAGTAAAACAAACATTTGCATTAAGTTTTAAAAAAACATTAAGTTTAAACTAATTGGCGATACATTGTTCAAACATCACTATGATAAAGAATATTATCAGATTTCTAGTGAGTGGAAAATGACAGCCATCTAAGGAGAAAAATGATGAAAAGAATATTGGTAGTCTTTTTAATGTTAGCAATTGTCTTGGCAGGTTGTTCTAATAAAGGTGAAAAGTATCAAAAAGATATTGATAAAGTGTACAAAGAACAGAATCAAATGAATAAAATTGCCTCGAAAGTACAAAACACTATTAAAACAGACATTAAACAAGAAGACAGTAATACACATGTTTATAAAGATGGTAAAGTCATTGTTATTGGTATTCAATTGTTTAAAGATCGTGAAAAAATGTATTATTTCGCATATGAAATAAAAGATGGTAAGGCAGAGATCAATAGAGAAATAGACCCAATTAAGTATATGAAAGACCATAAAGCAGATTATGAAGATGAAAATGTAGAAGTGGAAAAAAAATAACGTATGCTTTCTTTAAAACTTTTAACCATTTTCAAAAAAATAAATGAGCTTTAGAAACAATATTTTTTACAATAAACGCGATATAAATTTAAATGTTTATATATAAGAATACAAACGTAAGTTTGTAAATACTAATAAAAAAGGAGTAAGACAATGGAAAAATCGGTCAAAATAATGACAATAATAGGTATTTCAGTTCAAGGTTTAGCAACGGTATTTAGTTTACTATTTATGGTTTTAGCAGCATCAGGTTTATTGACTACAGATGTGTCAACAACAGTTAATGGTGAGGTTGAGCCAGTTGATGCAGAAACAGCAGCAGCAATTTTCACTGTATTATTCTTATTCCTATTTATATTTGGAATCATTTCACTTATTTTAGGTGCAATCGGTATGTTTAAAGCATCTAAAAACAAAAAAATGAGTGGTATCTTGTTGATTATTGGAGCAGTAATAAGTGGTAACATAATTGCATTTGCTTTATGGTTAATCAGTGGTATTAAACTACTTACTAATAAAAAACCTAAAGATGAAATAAGCGACTTATCATAAACATCGTATATTGAAATTTCAAGATTTCTTAAGTAATTATATTTCTGTTAGTTTTTAATAAATTAACTAATTAAATAAAATGCTCTCTTAGAAGTAGATGTTCAGTCAATAACTGCTTTTAAGGGAGCATTTTGTGTTTGACAATGCTCATGCCATCGGACAAAAAGCATTGACGAACTTAAAAAAACACGTTAGACAATGCACTTCTAAATATTAAAGGCATCGACTAACGCATTGTTCATATATAGTTAATTATTTTTATAAAATTGATGATGATCATTCAAGTAAGCATAGAATAAACCTATAATGAGACCGCCTCCGATATAGTTACCGATAAAAGCAGCAGCAATATTCGAAATAGCAGGAATGAAGTGCAATGTATCAACTTGATAAATTAAGCCACCCATAAATAAGCAGCTATTGTAAACTACATGTTCATAACCCATAAAGGCGAAAATGGTAACACCGAACATCATGACAAACATTTTTGCGAGTACATCGTCAATTTGCATGGCGATAACTAATGAAATATTAATAAAGAAATTGGCGAATATCGCTTTCATTAATATACTTACAAAACCAGTAGACAACGTTTTATGCTCTATAACTGCTGATAATTGATTTAACATATCAGGTGTCATTACATTTGAAAAACGCATGAAACTAAATAAAATAGCGGCACCTAAAATATTCCCTGCAAAGCATAATAAAAATATTTTCAATACTCTAGTTGGTTTAATTACTTTATAATATAGCCCTACAGTAAAGTACATGAAGTTACTGGTTAGTAGTTCGGAGTTTGTAAATAAAATGAGTACTAACGCAAAGCTGAATGTAATGGCACTGGCCATATTCACAATACCTGGTGGTAAATCTGGTTCGTGTGTTGCTTTAACTGACAATACGAAAACTGTAATAATGCCGATAATAAATCCTGCCATCATCGCGCGTAATAAATAACGTTTTAAATAAACGCTTTGTAATATATCTTTCGTTCTTATTGTTTCGACTACGTTATTTACCCAATCGTCCCCATAAAAAATCTTATCCCATTTAATATGTTTCTCCTTCACAATGATATCCTCACTTTTCATTTGTTAATCAGAGTATACTATGAATTTTCTTATTTGTGAATAATTTCACAAAACTAATTTTAAAAACTAATATTTTTGAATAACAGATAGGATTTTTTGGCAAATCAATTATTTTAAAATAATCAATAGGCAGACAGTATCGTTGAAAAAACAATCTTCATATAAAAAAGCCTAGTAATGATAGATCAATCATTACTAGGGTACTGAGCATTTATTAAGTTGTCACTTGTTTCGGACGGCGTATAACTACATCGATGATGAAACCTATGATTGCCAAAAGAATGAATGGTACAAGCCAAGCTAAATCGATATCTGCTAAAGGTAACATCATAAACCATTTCAAAATGGTACCGTGTAATAAGTCGAAACTGTTTAGTATTTGTAAAATTGAAATAATCAGTGTAATAACAGTTGAGAGTCTATATGCCCAACTAAATCGGAATTTGCTAAACATATTAGCAAATGATATGAGTACAAGTGCAATTGACACGGGATATATTAATGTCAGCAAAGGTACAGCAATTTTCAAAATCATTTCTAAACCAAGTGTTGTAAATAAGAAACCTATGATAGAGAAGATAAGTGCGAATATTTTATAAGAAAACTTAGGTACGTGTTTCTTAGTAAATGTTGCGCATGCGTTGACGAGTCCAATACATGTTGTTAGACATGCAAGTATTACTGTCATTCCAAATACGAGGTTACCGAACGAACCAAATACTCGTAATGAGTTGTACGTTAATATATCTGTACCATCTTTAAAGTTTCCTGGAGCTGTTGACGCACCTACATATGCCAACGCAAAGTAAATCATACCAAGTAATATAGCTGCAATGAATCCTGAAAAGCAGACATATTTTAATATTTTCATGCGATCTGTGAGACCTTTAAACTTATAGCCATTGACAATGACTACGGAAAAAGCTAATGCTGCAACGAGATCCATTGTAAAATAGCCTTCCAAACTTCCTGAAATGAATGGATGCGTTATATATTTATCCTTAGGTGCACTTAATGCAGATTCAGGGTTGAAAATGACTGCAATACTTAATAGAGCGACCATTAATAGTAATAACGGTGTTAATAATTTTCCTAAATGATCAACGATTTTCGACGGATTTAAACTAATCCAGTAAACAATGGCAAAAAAGATTGCCGCGAATATAATTAAAGTCCATTGGTTGTGCACAGGTAAAATGTGTCTTGTACCAATTTCGTACGCGACATTAGCGGCACGTGGAATACCATAAAATGCGCCGATAGACATATAAATCACGACAGCAAAAATAAACCCGAACCAGGGATGTATACGATTGCCTACACTTTCAACACCTTCATCATAAAATGCGACAACGATAACAGTAATAAAGGGGAGTAATATGCCTGTGAGGGCAAATCCTAGCATACCAATCCACATATTTTGACCCGCTGTATGGCCGAGCATGGGCGGGAATATTAAATTTCCGGCTCCAAAAAATAGTGAAAATAACATGAGGCCCGAAATAATAACTTGTTTTTTCAATGTAATTTCCTTCCTAAAACTAGATATTCATAATAATTTAAAAAATCTGAAAAATAAAAACGTACTTACTTTATCTTTAAATGACAATACTATGATTCTATTATTTTATAAAAAATATTGCAATGATAACGTCTTGCTATTATTGGATAATGACAATTAAAGTGTCGTTTTTATGAATTAAAATAGGTGAAAGTAAGTTAGAAATACGTTGGAGCGTTGTAATTTTTTTATGAGAAATTGTATGAGTGAGGACTGCTATTTATAAAAGGTAAACTATGGATGAGTTTATGGTTGCTCCAATAGGTAAATATGAGATAGCACACTGTACACATAATGATACGTGGATGAGTGAATATGTCTGATAGAAAGGCCTAGTCATTCAAATGAATTCAAGTTTATTACGTGATAAATCACAAATCTCTCTCATGTGATAGGTCTCCCATTAAATCATGCTTATATGAAATGTTCACATATTTGTTAGCTTTTCAAGAAATAATATTAAATATCATTGCATAGTATAGCAATGTTAAATAAATACATTTATAATTTTAACTGTATTTTAATATTAATAATGAGGTGATAGGATGAATAAAATTACAAAGTATATTGCAATAGCATCGCTATCGGTAGCGGTTACAGTTTCAGCACCACAAACGACAAATTCTACTGCGATTGCCAAAAGTTCTGCTGAAGTTCAACAAACGCAACAAGCTTCTATTCCAGCATCACAAAAGGTGAATCTTGGTAATCAAAATATTATGGCAGTGGCTTGGTATCAAAATTCAGCTGAAGCAAAAGCATTATATTTACAAGGTTATAACAGTGCAAAGACTCAGTTAGATAAAGAGATTAAAAAGAATAAAGGTAAACATAAGTTAGCTATTGCTTTGGATTTAGATGAAACAGTTTTAGATAATTCTCCGTATCAAGGCTATGCATCAATACATAATAAACCTTTCCCAGAAGGTTGGCATGAATGGGTACAAGCTGCTAAAGCTAAACCTGTCTATGGCGCAAAAGAATTCTTGAAATATGCTGATGAAAAAGGTGTCGATATCTACTATATTTCTGATAGAGATAAAGAAAAAGATTTAAAGGCAACACAAAAGAACTTAAAACAACAAGGTATCCCTCAAGCTAAGAAGAGTCATATTTTACTAAAAGGTAAAGATGATAAGAGTAAAGAACCACGCAGACAAATGGTTCAAAAAGATCATAAACTTGTCATGCTATTTGGAGATAATTTATTAGACTTTACAGATCCAAAAGAAGCAACAGCTGAATCTCGTGAAGCATTAATCGAAAAACATAAAGATGATTTTGGTAAGAAATATATCATTTTCCCTAACCCAATGTATGGTAGTTGGGAAGCTACAATTTATAACAATAACTATAAAGCAAGTGACAAATCAAAAGATAAATTACGTAAAAATGTTATTAAGCAATTCGATCCTAAAACAGGCGAAGTTAAATAATATATGAATTGGACGTCTACATGTACTTAAAGGTATATGTAGGCGTTTTTAAATTGATCCTTAATTTTAAATGTACCGTACAAAAATAATAGACAATTAATTGCATTTTCCATAAATTTGCTTTTAATATAAAAAGTTCGGGTATAATGAAGAATAAGTGTATATATAACATTACATAGCGCAACATGACGCACGTGTATCTAAGAATATAAATAATGTTTAAATCATAGTAGTAGGGAGAGGAATCCATGTTTTTAGCTTGGAATGAAATACGGCGCAACAAATTGAAGTTTGGACTGATCATTGGTGTGTTGGCAATGATAAGTTACTTACTTTTTCTATTGTCGGGATTAGCTAATGGTTTAATCAATATGAATAAAGAAGGCATTGATAAGTGGCATGCGAATGCCATTGTTCTAAATAAAGATGCCAATCAAACTGTGCAACAATCTGTTTTTAATAAAAAAGATATTGAAAATAAATACAAGAAACAAGCAACATTGAAGCAAACAGGGGAAATAGTTTCTAATGGTCATCAAAAAGACAATGTTTTAGTTTTCGGTGTTGAAAAGTCATCATTTTTAGTTCCGAGTCTAATCGATGGGCATAAAGTAACTAAAGATAATGAAGTGTTAGCAGATGAAACACTTAAAAATAAAGGGTTTAAGATTGGTGACACATTAACACTATCTCAATCAGATGAAAAATTGCATATCGTAGGTTTTACAGAAAGTGCAAAATATAATGCGTCACCAGTCATTTTCACGAATGACGCTACCATTGCCAAGATCAATCCTAGATTGACTGGAGATAAAATCAATGCAGTCGTTGTACGCGATACAAATTGGAAAGACAAAAAATTAAATCAAAAGCTTGAAGCGGTTAGTATTAATGACTTTATTGAAAATTTACCTGGTTATAAACCACAGAACTTAACATTAAACTTTATGATTTCATTCTTATTTGTCATTTCAGCTACAGTTATAGGTATATTCTTATATGTTATGACATTACAAAAAACGAGTTTATTTGGCATATTAAAGGCTCAAGGATTTACGAATGGCTATTTAGCGAACGTAGTTATTTCGCAGACGGTCATATTAGCGTTATTCGGTACGGCATTGGGATTACTATTCACAGGCATTACAGGTGCATTTTTACCTGATGCAGTACCGGTCAAATTTGATGTACTAACATTGCTCGTATTTGCAGTTGTGTTAATGATTGTCTCTGTATTAGGAAGTTTGTTCTCTATTTTAACTATTAGAAAAATAGATCCGTTAAAGGCGATTGGGTAGGAGGTGTAGCAAATGTTGAAATTTGAAAATGTAACAAAGTCATTTAAAGATGGTAATCGTACAATTGAAGCGGTTAAAGATACAAATTTTGAGATAAATAAAGGTGATATTGTAGCATTAGTTGGACCTTCTGGCTCTGGTAAAAGTACATTTCTAACTATGGCAGGTGCTTTACAAACGCCGACATCTGGGCACATTTTAATCAATAACCAAGATATTACGGCAATGAAGCAAAAAGCATTGGCAAAAGTTAGAATGTCAAAGATAGGTTTTATTTTACAAGCTACAAATCTTGTGCCATTTTTAACGGTAAGACAACAATTTACATTATTGAAAAAGAAAAATAAGAATGTTATGTCTAATGAAGACTATCAGCAACTCATGTCACAATTAGGGCTAACGTCATTGCTTAATAAATTGCCGTCAGAGATTTCAGGTGGTCAGAAACAACGTGTGGCAATTGCAAAAGCATTGTATACAAATCCATCGATTATTTTAGCGGATGAACCTACCGCAGCGTTAGATACTGAAAATGCGATTGAAGTCATTAAAATTCTACGTGATCAAGCTAAACAAAGAGAAAAAGCATGTATTATCGTTACACATGATGAAAGGCTTAAGGCATATTGTGACCGTTCGTATCATATGAAAGATGGCGTCCTTAATCTTGAAAATGAAACAGTAGAATAATTTATTAAGCCGGCACATTGTGTGTCGGTATTTTTATGTTTATGTATTATTTGAATAAACTTTCGCATTCAATTAATAATAATTATTATCGAAAATTAGAAATATTCCGTGAAATATAATATTTTTTGTAGTAAAATGGCCTCTAAGTATTCAATATTTGACTATGGGGATTGAATATAAATTATCATAATGGGGGTCATGCTTAATGGATTTATTAATAGGTACTTTATTTTTATTTTTAGTCTTAGTTATTTTTACATTATTTACATATAAGGCACCGAATGGTATGCGTGCCATGGGGGCATTAGCAAATGCAGCAATCGCAACATTTTTAGTGGAAGCATTTAATAAATATGTTGGTGGCGAAGTATTTGGTATTAAATTTTTAGGAGAGCTAGGGGATGCTGCCGGTAGTCTTGGTGGTGTTGCTGCCGCTGGATTAACAGCATTAGCTATCGGTGTATCACCAGTATATGCATTAGTTATAGCAGCCGCATGCGGTGGTATGGATTTATTACCAGGTTTCTTTGCGGGTTATATTATTGGATATGTGATGAAATATACAGAAAAATATGTGCCGGATGGTGTCGACTTAATTGGATCTATTGTTATCCTAGCACCACTAGCCCGTCTTATTGCTGTATTGTTAACACCAGTAGTGAATAGTACATTGATTCGAATTGGTGATATTATTCAAAGCGGTACGAATACGAATCCAATTATCATGGGTATCATTTTAGGGGGTATTATTACGGTTGTTGGAACAGCGCCTTTAAGTTCAATGGCCTTAACCGCATTATTAGGTTTAACAGGTGTCCCTATGGCTATAGGTGCGATGGCAGCATTTAGTTCAGCATTTATGAATGGGACGCTATTCCATCGTTTAAAATTAAGCGATCGTAAGTCAACGATAGCAGTTAGTATTGAGCCTTTATCACAAGCAGATATCGTATCAGCCAATCCAATTCCGATATATGTAACAAATTTCTTTGGCGGTGCCGTTGCCGGCCTAATCATCGCTATTTCAGGTTTAGTTAACGATGCAACAGGTACAGCAACACCGATTGCAGGATTTTTAGTAATGTTTGGATTTAATCATCCAATGACCATTGTAATTTATGGTGTAGTAATGGCGATTGTAGGTGCGCTTGCAGGTTATCTTGGTTCTATTGTATTTAAAAAATATCCGATTGTTACTAAGCAAGATATGATTAATAGAGGCGCAGTAGATGCATAACATCATAGTATCGAACATTAAAGATAAATTAAATATTAACTATAGTAACGTGATTCAGTCGACGTAACAGTCGATATTGAGTCGCGTTTTTTTATAGCAAAATTCAAGACATAAAAATGTCATAATTTAAAGTCGACAAATATCATACTACATAAACATTTATCATTTTCTCAGGTGCCTTTTACTTTATGGAATGAACTTACTTTTTACGAAATTATGCGTATTTTATAAACAAATATCATTGATATAACGCTTAATGTAAGCGTTTACAACAAAAATGGTCACATGCTACGATGTTTTTGTAAATTCACTGATTTAAATATTTTAAGTCAATTTGAGGAGGGATGTTATGAGTGATTCTGAGAAAGAAATTTTAAAGAGAATTAAAGAAAATCCATTTATTTCGCAACGTGAACTTGCTGAAGCAATTGGATTATCCAGACCAAGTGTTGCAAACATCATTTCAGGATTAATACAAAAGGAATATGTTATGGGAAAGGCATATGTCTTAAATGAAGAATATCCTATTGTTTGTATTGGTGCAGCGAATGTAGATCGAAAGTTTTATATTCATACAGCTCTAGTTGCAGAAACATCAAACCCTGTAACATCAACGCGTTCCATTGGTGGCGTAGCAAGAAACATTGCTGAAAACTTAGGTAGACTTGGTGAAACAGTCGCATTTTTATCAGCTAGCGGACAAGATAGTGAGTGGGAAATGATTAAAAGATTGTCCAGCCCTTTTATGAATACGGATCATGTTCAACAATTTGAAAATACAAATACGGGTTCGTATACAGCTTTAATAAGTAAAGACGGTGACATGACATATGGTTTAGCTGATATGGAAGTGTTCGACTACATTACACCTGAGTTTTTAATTAAGCGTTCACATTTGTTAAAAAAAGCAAAATGCATCATTGTTGATTTAAATTTAGGCAAAGAAGCACTGAATTTCTTGTGTGCTTATACCACGAAACATCAAATCAAATTAGTTATTACTACAGTATCTTCCCCGAAAATGAAAAACATGCCAGATTCATTGCATGCTGTTGATTGGATTATCACAAATAAAGATGAAACAGAGACATATTTAAATATGAAAATTGAAACTACTGAAGATTTGAAAGTAGCTGCTAAACGGTGGAATGATTTAGGCGTTAAAAATATTATTGTTACAAATGGCGTGAAAGAACTCATTTATCGAAGTAGTGATGAAGAAATTATAAAACCAGTTATACCATCAAACAATGTAAAAGATGTTACAGGTGCAGGTGATTCATTCTGTGCTGCTGTAGTGTATAGCTGGCTAAATGGAATGTCTACAGAAAATATATTAATTGCAGGCATGGTTAATGCAAAGAAAACAATAGAAACAAAATATACAGTTAGACAGAATCTAGATCAAAAGCAACTTTATCACGATATGGAGGATTATAAAAATGGCGAATTTACAAAAGTATATTGAGTATTCCAGAGAAGTTCAGCAAGCAAGGGATAACAATCAACCGATTGTAGCATTAGAATCAACAATTATTTCACATGGTATGCCGTATCCACAAAATGTTGAAATGGCAACAACAGTAGAGCAAATTATCAGAGATAATGGTGCCATTCCAGCAACTATAGCAATTATCGACGGCAAAATTAAAATTGGTTTAGAAAGTGAAGATTTAGAAATACTGGCAACTAGTAAAGACGTTGCTAAAGTGTCTAGAAGAGATTTAGCAGAAATTGTTGCGATGAAGCGTATTGGTGCTACTACTGTAGCGACGACGATGATATGTGCTGCAATGGCTGGTATTCAATTTTTTGTTACTGGAGGTATTGGTGGAGTCCATAAAGGTGCAGAACATACAATGGACATCTCAGCAGACTTAGATGAATTGTCTAAAACGAATGTCACTGTTATCTGTGCAGGTGCAAAATCAATTTTAGACTTACCTAAAACGATGGAATATTTGGAAACAAAAGGTGTTCCAGTCATTGGTTATCAAACGAATGAATTGCCAGCATTTTTCACTCGCGAAAGCGGTGTTAAGTTAACCAGTTCGGTTGAAACGCCGGAACGACTAGCTGACATTCATATGACGAAGCAAGCATTGAATCTTGAAGGTGGGATTGTCGTTGCTAATCCAATTCCACGCGAATATGCTTTGTCAAAAGAATACATTGAGACAATCATTAATGAAGCTGTTGACGAAGCGGAAAGTCAAGGAATTAAAGGTAAGGATTCAACACCATTCTTGTTAGGGAAAATTGTAGAAAAAACAAATGGCGAAAGTTTAGCAGCAAATATAAAACTTGTTGAAAACAATGCTGTGTTGGGGGCTAAAATTGCTGTCGCTGTTAATAAACTATTGTAGGTGATGATACATGTCTATTTTATTCGCTATCATAGGGGTAGCATTTGCGCTATTTGTAGCATTTTTATTCAGCTTTGATCGCAAGAATATAGATTTCAGAAAAACATTAATTATGATTTTCGTCCAAGTGTTGATTGTGTTATTTATGATGAACACAACGATTGGTTTGACAATACTAACTGCGCTAGGTTCTTTTTTTGAAGGGTTAATAAATGTTAGTAAAGCAGGGATAAATTTTGTTTTTGGCGATATACAAAATAAAAATGGCTTTACGTTCTTTTTAAACGTGTTATTACCATTAGTTTTTATTTCTGTATTAATAGGCATTTTTAATTATATAAAGGTATTACCATTTATTATCAAATATGTAGGTATAGCAATTAACAAAATAACTAGAATGGGGCGCTTAGAAAGTTACTTTGCTATTTCAACAGCAATGTTTGGACAGCCAGAAGTATATTTAACTATAAAAGATATTATTCCAAGATTGTCTAGAGCGAAATTATATACAATTGCGACGTCTGGTATGAGTGCTGTTAGTATGGCAATGCTAGGTTCATATATGCAAATGATTGAACCTAAATTTGTAGTTACAGCTGTAATGTTGAATATTTTTAGTGCACTTATAATTGCGAGTGTTATTAATCCATATAAATCTGATGATAATGATGTTGAAATTGATAATTTAACCAAATCAACGGAAACGAAATCAGTGAACGAAAAAACAGGGAAGCCTAAGAAAGTCGCCTTTTTCCAAATGATAGGTGACAGTGCAATGGATGGATTTAAAATAGCTGTTGTAGTAGCAGTGATGTTGTTAGCGTTTATTTCATTAATGGAAGCAATCAATATCATTTTTGGTAGTGTTGGTTTGAATTTTAAACAGCTTATTGGCTATTTGTTTGCACCAATTGCATTCATAATGGGGATTCCTTGGAGTGAAGCAGTACCAGCTGGTTCATTAATGGCCACAAAATTAATTACAAATGAGTTTGTAGCAATGTTAGATTTTAAAAATGTCCTAGGTGACGTATCAGCTCGAACACAAGGTATTATTTCAGTTTATTTAGTGAGCTTTGCTAATTTTGGTACTGTTGGCATCATCGTTGGGTCGATTAAAGGTATTAGTGATAAGCAAGGAGAAAAAGTTGCATCATTTGCCATGAGGTTGCTACTTGGTTCAACATTAGCATCAATCATTTCAGGATCAATCATTGGCTTAGTACTATAAATTAATTAAAGTAGTGAAATATAGTAACGTGATTCAGATGACATAACAGTCGGAACTGAATCACGTTTTTTATAACAAAATTAAACCCCATCACCAAGGTGGCACAATAGTGCATGATACCTTACTGATAGGGTTTCCAACTAACATTACTTTTTCGTAGCAGTTTTTGAAATGTATGTTGATGGTTTATCTTTTTCAAATATTGTTAATCCCGTAATATCTTTTTTATGTTTTGAAGGGACGATAAAGCTAATTACATAAGCAAAGACAAAAGCAACAGTAAATGAAATAGTTGATACATAGAAAGGTGAGTTGCCTTTACCGACGCCATTATATATGTACGCAAAGATGATACCTAAAATTAATCCGCAAATAACACCGAATGTATTTGTACGTTTTGTAAAAATACCGACAGCGAATACACCGGCTAATGGAACGCCGAATAACCCAGTAACAAACAAGAATAAGTCCCATAAATCATTTGAATTTGAAGCAATTAAGTATAATGACATACCAAAACCAAATATACCTGCGATAATGATGACCAAACGAGCAAAGTTAACTTCATGTCGCTCGCTACCTTTGCCAAAGAAACGTTGTTTAATATCAATTGAAATACAAGCAGAAATAGAATTTAAACTAGATGAAATGGTAGACTGTGCAGCAGCGAAAATAGCTGCAATGAGTAATCCGGCAACAAAAGGTGGCATCTCAGTCAAAATGAAATATGGTACAACAGATGATGTGTTGAAGCCTTTTGGTAAAACAGCTTCATGTGCATAAAATGAGTACAACATTGTACCCATACCATAAAATAACGGTGCTGAGATTAATGCTAGAATACCATTTGTCCATAAAGATTTATTTGTTTCTTTTAAGCTATCAGAAGCTTGATATCTTTGTACGACATCTTGACTCGCGGTATATTGATACAAGTTATTAAAAATATTTCCAAGGAAAATGATAGGTATTGCAGCCGCAGCAGTATTTAATTTCCAGTTGTCAGCACTGATTAACTTTTTATGTTCAATTGCATCTGCAAGGACAGTACCGAATCCACCTTTAATGTGCATAATACCTAAAATGATAATTACTAAAGCGCCACCTAATAATATGACACCTTGAATGAAATCACTCCATACAACACCTTCGAATCCACCTAAAAATGTATATAAAATACATAACAAACCAACGAGTGATGCAACAACGTATGGATTCATATCTGATACAGATGTTATCGCTAATGTTGGTAAATATATGACGATTGCAACACGTCCTAGATGGTAAATGACAAATAATAATGAGCCGATAACGCGAATGCTAGGGCCAAATCTAGCTTCTAAATATTCGTATGCAGATGTTACTTTTAACTTTTTAAAGAAAGGTACATAGAAATAAATAAGTAATGGAATTATTGCGACAATGGCAATGTTACCTGCAATGTATGACCAATCTGTTAAAAATGCTTTCTCTGGTGTCGACATAAATGTAATCGCACTTAACGTAGTAGCATAAATGGAAAAACCAACTACCCAAGATGGCAAGCGGCCACTTGCAGTAAAGAAACTATTTGTACTTTGACTTGCACGCTTGGTAAAGTAAACGCCAATGAATAACATAGCTAATAGATAAATAATAACGGCAACCCAGTTCAATGTGCCAAATCCAACTTCTTTCATGGGCAACTTCCCCTTTACAATGTATTGATTCTTTGATGTCTATAAATCGTATTTTGCAATGAGTTGATTTAATGTTTGTCGATGCGCTTCGTTAAAAGGTTTGAAAGGTCGTTTTGGTAATCCAGCTTCGATACCTCGATGACGTAATATTTCTTTTAATGTAGGATAGATTCCCATTGATAAAACAGTCTCAATAATATCATTGGAATCATGTTGCAGTTGGTAAGCTTCTTGAATTTGACCTTGTTGTGCTAAGTCGAAGATTTGTCTAGCGCGGCGACCATTAACGTTATATGTAGAACCAATTGCACCATCTACGCCAGAAATAGTAGCTTGAACTAACATTTCATCGAAACCAGATAAAATTAATTTGTCTGGAAATGCTTTTCTAATACGTTCAAGTAAGAAGAAATTCGGTGCTGTATATTTAACACCTACTACTTTTTCATGGTTAAATAGTTCACTGAATTGTTCTATAGAAATATTGACGCCAGTTAGGTCTGGAATAGCATAAATAATCATATTGTTCTGTGTGGCTTCAATAATGTCGAAATAGTAATCTCTAATTTCTTCAAAAGTAAATGGATAGTAGAATGGTGTTACGGCAGATAGGGCATCATAACCTAATTCTGTCGCATATTTCCCAAGTTCAATGGCTTCATTTAAGTCTAATGAACCTACTTGAGCAATCATTTTAACGTTGTCACCAACGGCTTCTTTTGCAATCTTGAAAATTTGCTTCTTTTGTTCAGTGTTTAATAAAAAGTTTTCACCAGAGCTACCATTTACATAAAGTCCGTCTAATTCTTCAGTTTCTATGGCGTTTTTAGCGATTTGTTGTAAGCCTTTTTCATTTACTTGACCGTTTGCATCGAAAGGAACAAGTAATGCTGCATACAAACCTTTTAAATCTTTGTTCATTATGAAGTCCCTCCAAAAATCATTTAATAATATAGTTTACAGTTATAATTGTAAACGCTATCATGAAATGTAACAATACATTTTTGAAAATGATGGTCATATTTATGTATAATTAATGAAAATATTTTTCATAATCAAAAGAACTGGAGTGAATAAGGTGTATTACATAGCAATTGACATTGGGGGAACACAAATTAAGTCAGCAGTCATTGATAAGCAGTTGAATATGTTTGATTATCAACAAATGCCAACACCGGATAATAAAACCGTGCTTATTACTGAAAAAGTATACGAAATTGTAACACAATTTATGGAAAAATACCGCTTGATTCAGCCTGTTATAGGTATTTCGACAGCGGGTGTTGTTGACGAGCAAAAAGGGGAAATTGTTTATGCTGGGCCAACTATACCGAATTATAAAGGTACGAATTTCAAACGATTACTAAAAGCATTATCGCCATATGTCAAAGTGAGAAATGATGTCAACGCAGCGTTATTAGGAGAATTGAAACTATATCAATACCCAGCTGAGCGAATTTTCTGTATGACACTAGGTACTGGTATTGGTGGTGCATATAAAAATGACCAAGGACATATTGATAATGGAGAGCTACATAAGGCTAATGAAGTGGGTTACTTATTATATCGACCATCGGATAATACAACATTTGAGGAACGAGCTGCGACAAGTGCTTTAAAGAAGCGAATGATTGATGGCGGGTTTACGAGAAGTACGCACGTACCAGTATTATTTGAAGCAGCTGAGGAAGGTGATGATATCGCAAAGCATATATTAGATGAATGGGCGGAAGATGTTGCAGAAGGTATAGCACAAATACAGATTATTTATGATCCAGGTTTGATATTAATAGGTGGTGGTATTTCAGCACAAGGAGATAAATTAATCAAATATATAGAGCCTAAAGTTGCTAATTATCTACCAGCTGACTATAAATATGCGCCAATTAGAACTACAAAAAGTAAAAATGACGCAGCATTATATGGCTGTTTGCAATAATATTTCAGCGATAAGGACATTGCGTTGTTAGAAGCGATGTTGTTAGAGATTCATTTAAATGAAAAGGGGATTTAAACGCGGTTATATAGAGTGAAGATAATTAGTAGTATGACGTATCATGATAACGCAAAAGCTTATAGCGGTTTGAGGAAATGGCATGGAAAGATTTTATTTGCGCCTATTTCAAGTACGGGATGGATAAAACTCAATAATATGAATGATATGCTGAAGTAACACCAATAATATATGAAGTATTTTTTAAAACTGAAAAACACCTGTCAACATGAAATAGCAACAACCGTGATTGCCATCAGTTACAGGTGTAGTTATATATATTAACAATTATTTATTGTCCAAAATAATGGACTTTGTATGCTGGTATGTGTCACTTAGATGGCTATTTTCTAATAAATGATAGCTCACAATATCGATTAAAAATAGTGTCGCAATTTGTGTGTTAATAAATCGATGGTCGGTATTACGAGATTGATCAGTTGTTAATAATACTAAATCAGCACAATCTGTCAGTTTACTACCTTCGAAATTTGTGATGGCAACGACATATGCACCATGAGATTTGGCTACTTCCGCTGCTGAAATTAATTCTGAAGTATTACCACTATTTGACATAGCGATAAAC
This sequence comes from Staphylococcus argenteus, assembly GCF_000236925.1. NCBI lineage: Bacteria > Bacillati > Bacillota > Bacilli > Caryophanales > Staphylococcaceae > Staphylococcus > Staphylococcus argenteus. The sequence goes on from NC_016941.1 coordinate 342,601, forward strand.
ATGTCCGAATTAGATAGTAGGGATGCCGATATTTTCATTAAATGTGAATCGGTTGTGACATTACCTCTTAGCCCCATACGAATTGTTCGATAATAAAATTCTGTAGCAGATAGTCCAGAACTACCTAATCCCGCGAACAATATTTGACGACTTGATTGTAATTTATCAATAAAAGTTTGGATAATGTCATTATCAATAAATTCACCTGTTTGTTGAAGCATTTGTTGATGGTATTTATGAATCCTTTGAATGATTGGACTATTTTCTATAACTGTTTCTGTCATTTCTTGTTGGATATTAAATTTTAAATCTTGAAAATTTTCGTAGTCCAGTTTATGACTAAAGCGTGTCATTGTAGCTGGAGATGTGCCAATGGCATGTGCTAAGGAGTTGATGGTTGAAAAGGCATCACTATATCCATGTTTTCTAATATAGTTGACTATTTGTTTGTCTGTTTTTGTAAATAAATGTTGATGGCGCTGAACGCGATTCTCAAATTTCATTGTGTCACCCCTTAATATTGATGATTACTATTATATATGAAAAATATTTTCAAGATAGTAAAAAGCATTGATAAAAATTATCTTAATGATATATTTTAGATGACTTTAAGTGAAAAAAATGATTATGGAGTGAAGAATAATGTTACCACATGGTTTAATTGTATCTTGTCAGGCGCTACCTGACGAGCCGTTACATTCATCGTTTATAATGTCTAAAATGGCATTAGCTGCGTATGAAGGTGGGGCTGTAGGTATTAGAGCAAATACTAAAGAAGATATTTTAGAAATTAAAAAGACAGTAGATTTACCAGTCATTGGTATTGTAAAGCGTGATTATGATGGATCAAATGTTTTCATTACAGCAACTGCCAAAGAAGTAGACGAATTGATTGAAAGTCAATGTGAAGTAATCGCATTGGATGCTACGATGCAGCGACGTCCAAAAGAAACGTTAGACGAATTGGTAGCTTACATTAGACAACATGCACCTAATGTTGAAATTATGGCTGATATCGCAACGGTTGAAGAAGCGAAAAACGCAGAACGTCTTGGTTTTGATTATATTGGTACGACGTTACACGGATATACTAGCTATACAAAAGGGCAGTTATTATATCAAGATGATTTCCAATTTTTAAAAGATGTACTAAATAGTGTTGAAGCGAAAGTTATTGCAGAAGGCAATGTTATTACGCCAGATATGTACAAACGTGTTATGGATTTAGGTGTTCATTGTTCAGTTGTAGGTGGTGCAATTACGCGACCAAAAGAAATTACGAAACGATTTGTACAAGTTATGGAAGATGAATAATTGAAAATAAAAAGCGAGATGCCAGTGATTATATAAATAAACCTGTTAATATAAGAGCGGTTTATGATTAGGTAATGGCCATCTCGCTTTATTGTGTTAACTGTAACATTAAAATGAGCTTATCCAAATATGAATAACGCAAATGGAATTGTAATTAATAGGGATAATGCTACTCGTAAAAACCAAATAATGACTAACTTCCAGACAGGAATTTTAATTTCTGTTGCTAAAATACATGGCACTAAAGCTGAGAAAAAGATCACTGCTGAAACACTTACAACACCAACTACAAATTTTGTACTCATAGCAGCTTTAGCAACCAATAATGATGGTAAAAACATTTCTACAATTGAAATTGCTGAAGCTTTTGCGAGCAATACTTGATCTGGTATTGGGAAAATATAAATAAATGGATAATAAATATAGCCTAGCCAATCGATAAGTGGTGTATAGTTTGCTACAATCAGTCCCAAAAACCCTATCGATAAAATTGAAGGTAGAATACCGACAGTCATTTCTAATCCATCTTTAAGGTTATCCCCAATATTCTTCAATAGAGACGGTGTTGATGTGTTTTGTTTCATTGCTTCTGCATAAGCAGTTTTTAGTCTACTTCCTTCTATAGCTACTTCTTTGTCACCTTCTTGGCCGTTATAATATTCCGTCGATTCATTAGCAATTGGTGGCAACCAAGCTGTAATGGCAGTTACGATAAATGTAATAACCAATGTCGCCCAGAAATATAAGTTCCAATGAGACATTAAATTTAAAGTTTTAGCAACGATAATCATAAATGTTGCTGAAACTGTTGAGAAACCCGTTGCGATAATTGTTGCTTCTCTTTTGTTATACATACCTTGCTTATATACTCGATTTGTAATTAATAATCCTAAAGAATAACTACCAACAAATGAAGCAACTGCATCAATTGCTGACTTACCAGGCGTTTTAAATATAGGTCGCATAATGGGTTCCATATAGACACCGACAAACTCAAGTAATCCATAACCTACTAATAGAGAAAGTGCAATTGCACCAACAGGAATTAAAATGCTAAGTGGCATCATTAATTTTTCAAACAGAAATGGACCATAGTTTGCTTTAAATAATAATGAGGGACCTATGTTAAATACGTACATAATACCAATAACTGCCCCTGCGACTTTAAATAATGTAATGATAAAGTTAGTTATAGAAGTCATAAAAGTACGTCTAACTAATGGTAATGCTGCACCAATAAGTATCATAATAAGTGCTACATATGGCATGAGTGAACCTAATAATGAGCGAATTGCTAGATGAACATGATCTACTAATATTGTATTGTTTTTACTGATAGTAAAAGGTACGAAAAAGCAAAGTATACCAATCAAGCTATAGACATAAAAACGCCATGCACTTGGTTGTTGTGCATTTAAACGTTGATTATTCATTAAAACAACCCCTTTGTTTAAGTGAATATAAAAGATAAGTGATGCATATGCCCCTTTATTACAGCAACATTCTAATTTAGAAAAATCTGAAAACTTATTTTAATTGTATAATTTGATGCATTTACCGACCAATACAAATTAACTAATTATATATAACTTAAAACTATATTGAATCTTAAAATATGAAGGGCATTTAATTGTTGAATAGGATTTGAAAGTGAAAAAACAAAACATTATAAATTCTATAAAGAGATGATTTGAAAAAAATGGTGAGATTATAAGAACATATTATTAACTTTTTATTAATTTTGTAATATGAATTAAAAACAAATATATGTCATGTTATATTGGATGTGCAGTTGTTTTTCATTCTCAATAGGGGGTCTAAAAAATACTTTTGAGGTGATTATATGATAAGAGAACAAGAGAGAAGAAAGTATAGTATCAGAAAGTATTCTATTGGTGTGGTGTCAGTGCTAGCAGCAACAGTGTTTGTTGTATCAACACATGATGCAAAAGCTGCAGAAAAAATGCCAACATCACAGTCAGGGACACAACAAGAAAAGTTGAATCAATCGGGAGAACATAGGAATATCCATCAATTACAACAAGATGAACAGTCATTAAGGCAATTAAACGATGCGCACAAAATAGATAGTGAAAGTCAAATTGGCAGACAAGCTAACGATGCGCTTCAATCATCAAAACAACAACCGACAAAAGACGGTAAAACAGATAAATCACAAAATAATAACAAAGTAACACAAAATGCTAATCAACAAAATGTCAAACAATTATCTAAAGATAATTCGAATAAAAATACTAAAAATCAAGATGCTATTAAACAAAATGATAGTCGTGCAGAACAGGACAATTTAAAATCAAATGCAGATGCAAAAGAAGTTGATAAATCACAACCATCTGTTCAGACACAAATATCGACAACGCAAGATGATAAAGCAACATCAGCTTCAACTACACCCTCATCAAAAGAAAAGACTACAACTGCATCGGAAGTACAAGATGCATCCACAAATAAAAATGTAAATCAACAGGACACACATCCAGTATCACAGCAAATTAAGGATGCTAAGCAAGATGATGCTGTTCGCCAAAGACAAGATAAACCGCTAGTTAATGATTTAAGTAAACATAACAATACTCAAAACTCCCCAACAATACCGACAGATAAAAATACGGATAATCAAAGATTAATTAAAGATGCGCTTTTAGCACCTAAAACACGTGCGACAACAAAGGTAGCAACAGCAGATGCTAAAAAGATACATCCGCTTAAAGCAAATCAAGTTCAACCACTCAACAAGTATCCAGTTGTATTTGTACATGGCTTTTTAGGATTAGTTGGTGACAATGCACCAGCATTATATCCGAATTACTGGGGTGGTAATAAGTTTAAAGTTATAGAAGAACTGAAAAAACAAGGCTATAACGTACATCAAGCAAGTGTCGGAGCTTTTAGTAGTAATCATGATCGCGCTGTAGAACTTTATTATTATATTAAAGGTGGACGCGTTGATTATGGTGCAGCTCATGCCGCAAAATACGGACATGAACGATATGGCAAAACATACAAAGGTATTATGCCTGATTGGGAACCAGGCAAAAAAGTACATCTGGTTGGACATAGTATGGGTGGTCAAACCATTCGTTTAATGGAAGAATTTTTAAGGAATGGTAATCAAGAAGAAATTGCTTACCATAAAGCGCATGGTGGCGAAATATCACCATTATTTGTTGGAGGTAAGAATAATATGGTTGCCTCGATTACAACATTAGGTACGCCACATAACGGTTCACAAGCGGCAGATAAATTTGGAAATACAGAGACTGTTAGAAAAATTATGTATGCATTGAATCGAATTGCAGGTAATAAATATTCAAATATCGATTTAGGTTTAACGCAATGGGGCTTTAAACAGTTGCCGAATGAAAGTTATATTGACTATATGAAGCGCGTAGGTAACAGTAAAATTTGGACGACAACAGATAACGCAGCATATGATTTAACATTAGATGGATCTGCCAAATTGAATGCAATGACGAGTATGAATCCTAATATTACGTATATGACTTATACAGGTGTGTCTTCGCATACTGGACCATTAGGATATGAAAATCCGGATATAGGTACATTCTTTTTAATGGATGCAACAAGTAGAATTATCGGACATGATGCAAGAGAAGAGTGGCGTAAAAATGATGGTGTTGTGCCGGTGATTTCATCGTTACATCCATCAAATCAGCCATTTGTAAATGTTACATCTGAAGAGCCGGCGACACGAAGAGGTATTTGGCAAGTCAAACCAATTTTACAAGGTTGGGATCACGTCGACTTTATCGGGATAGATTTTGCGGATTTTAAACGAAAAGGTGCAGAACTCGCAAACTTCTATACAGGTATTATTAATGACTTGTTGCGTGTTGAAGCAACTGATGAAAAAGGCGCGCAATTGAAAGCAAGTTAATTTATTTGAAATGATGATTGACACGTTAAATGTGTTTTGAAAATCATGTTTAGGTATATAGATTGATTCGCATTATTGAGCTATAAATTAAATGATATAAGAAAAATGAAACGCCTATCTCATTAGAAAATCAAAGGGATAGGCGTTTTTGCTTATGATTGGGATAAATTGTATTGTTAATAGTGTTTGTCGGATTACCCTTTATCATAATGACATATTGATTTTTTGAAAAAGTGATTGGATCTTACTTCGTTATTATAGCGTTCAAGAAAGCAACGACTTTATGATAAACGGTTATTGCTTCATCATTTGGTCTACGGTCAAAATCATGCTCGTTTTTACTTAATCGTTCAAATGTAGTATTTGGAACATGGTTCATTATATGTTCACTTTCCTCAATAGGAACATCATAGTCGCCAATACAATGCGCAATAAACACTGGTGGTAATGTTTTAAGCTCATGTGAAGCTATATTATATTTTGAATCAGTATAATCAGTGACATTAATCATATTCATCCATTCTCCAGTACCACGCGCATAAACGTATATTAAGAATCTTTGTGCGATTTGATCTTGAATAATTGGTGTTGGTGAAGTTAGTTGTTTAACCATAGATTCATTTACACTTCGGGCTATCTTAGCGTAGTAATCATTTTGAATTTTAAAAGGTTCCGTGTCGATTCGACTATAGCCATAAAAATCAATAACGCCATCAATGTCTCTATTTCTTGCAATTAATAAACTCAAATATGCGCCAGATGATCTGCCAAATGTGAAAATAGGGGTATTAGGATATAGTAATTTAATATCATCAAAAGATGTGAAAATATCATCAATAATACAATCTAGACTTACTTCTGGAGATAAACGATAACTCAATTGAACTAAGTCGTATTGTTCAGTAAGTATATCGATATATTGTTGTGATAAATCATTTGCATTGCCAAACATTAGACCACCGCCATGTATATACACAATAGCTCCTTTTGTCGGCTGTTTTTTCGCTTTAATAATTGTATAAGGTAATGTAAAAGCATCTGTAGTAGTTACTTTATCTTTAATTTCAGTCACGATTTAATAAACTCCTTGCTTTTAATAATGGTTCAATTATAACACTGTCTTCAATTGTCTATGCAACATCGGCTTAGGAGGATGAATCATTATAATTTTGTTCTAATTGACGTAAGGCATCGCGTGTATTCTTTTTAAGCCCCTCACCATAATCCATCATTTTAACAATATCTTTAAAAGCAGCACGCGGAATAGCTAAATCTTCTAAATCATTCATAGAAAATTCAAGATCAATATCATTTGGTCGTTGCGCTGCAAGTTTATGTACAAAGTCAGGTTCCGTTACAAAAGGTGAAGACATACCGACCATATCTGCATGTTGTAAAGCTTCTAATGCAGATTCTGGAGAATTTATACCTCCACTGGCAATTAATGGGATGCGATCTGCTAAATGTTCGTAGACAATTTGATTTACAGGACGACCAAAATGTTTGCCAGGTGTCCTTGATGTGTTTTGATAAATTTGTCGTCCCCAACTAGCAATTGCTAAATACTGGATATTGGCAACTTCCATTACCCAATCTAATAGTTGATTGAATTCATCGATGGTATATCCTAAATCACTACCTCTTGTTTCTTCTGGTGTTGCACGAAAGCCCAAAATAAAGTTGGCAGGTGCTTCTTTATCAATCACATCTTGTACTGCACGCATAACTTCTAGGCACAATCTTGCGCGATTTTCTAATGTGTCAAAACCATATTGATCTGTACGCTGATTTGAAAATGTTGAGAAAAATGTTTGGATGAGTAAACGTTGCGCAATTGAAATTTCCACACCATCAAATCCTGCTTTAATCGCTCGTAATGTAGCGTCGCGATATTGTTGAATGATTTCATTGATTTTATCTTGTGTCATAGCTATGACTTCATGTTGAATGGGCGAATGTAATGTCATTGGACTAGGTCCATATACTTTTCCATAATTTAAAATCGCTTGATTTGAAAAACGACCAGCATGAGCTAGTTGAATTATAGCGAGATTATCATGTTGTTTCATGGTAGTTGCCATGTCGGTTAATCCTGGAATACATGCATCATGATCAATGTTGAATCCATATTCAAATAGTTGACCATATGGCTCAATGTAGGCAGCACCAGTTACTTGCATGCCAGCTGAATTAGAGCGACGTGCAGCATAAGCTAAGTCTGCTTGAGTTATATAGCCATCTTTTGTAGATGAATTTACGGTCATCGGTGATAATACAAAACGATTTGCTACTTTGATGCCATTAGGTAATTGGAGTGGTTGTAAAAGTGGTTTGTATCGGTACATGCAATTTTTCCTTTTCTATTCGATATTGTTTTCAAAGTACCATGTAAAGCTTGAATAATCAAACATGAGTAAGAATTCTCATGTAGCGTGTTAATTAGAATTTTATAATAGTAGGGAATTTACAGTACGATATTAATATATGAAAAATGTGAGTCATATTATGAAAAAATGAAGCGAAAAGATATAAAATCTAATTGAAAAACGTTATCATATACGTGGGTATCATAAATGGGAATGGTTAATAGAAAGTTATAATGTTATGTCACTTTTATATCAAATAATAGTTTGGAGATGAGGGTTTGGTTGAGTTAAGCGTATTAGATTATGCCTTAATAGATGAAGGGAAGGATGCGCAAATGGCATTGCAAGATTCAGTAACACTTGCGAAATTAGCAGATCGACTTGGTTATAAACGTATTTGGTTTACTGAACATCATAATGTGCCTGCGTTTGCATGTAGCAGTCCAGAACTGATGATGATGCATATTTTGTCACAGACATCACGAATTCGTGTTGGTTCTGGTGGTGTGATGTTACCGCATTATAGTCCTTATAAAATTGCTGAGCATTTTAGAATGTTGTCAGCCTTATACCCCAATCGCGTTGATTTAGGTATTGGAAATAATCCAGGTACTTCGATGGTAAAACAAGCATTAGATGGTGAAAATCCAACCTATGATAATTACGGGGAATCAATTAAGTTATTGCGTCAATTTGTTACCACAACAGACAAAGCAAGTGCACATAATTTAGGTGTACAGCCACATGTGCTTCATTTTCCTGAAATGTGGTTATTAAGTAGCAGTCTATCATCTGCCAAAATAGCAGCAGAACAAGGTATAGGACTATCTGTCGGAACATTTTTACTGCCAAATAAAGAAATGATCCAGTCTACAAAGCATAACATTGACATTTATAAATCGGATTTCCAAGAGTCAACACTTAAAATGAATGCAAAGGTGATGGCATCAGTGTTTGTTATCGTAGCTGATAAGGAAGAAGATGTTGATGAATTACAACATGCCTTAGACGTCTGGTTATTGGGAAAATTACAATTTGCAGAGTTTGACCACTTTCCTTCAGTGAAAACAGCACTAAATTATAAATTGAACGAGCGGGATAAAGAGATGATTCAAGCGCATCGTGCACGTATAATGGCAGGGACAAAAGATCAAGTTAAAGCACAACTAGATGATTTTATTGCTACGTTTGAAGTTGATGAAATGTTAGTAGCACCATTAATTCCTGGCATTGAGCAGCGTTGCAAAACATTAGAATTACTAGCAGAGGTTTATTTATAACACTTTTAAGTAGAAGAGAAAGGATGAGGCTTAGATGAAAAAGTTAGCCAATTATTTATGGGTAGAAAAAGTTGGGGATCTATATGTATTTAGTATGACGCCTGAATTACAAGATGACATTGGAACGGTGGGTTACGTAGAATTTGTAAGTCCAGATGAGGTAAAAGTCGATGATGAAATCGTTAGTATTGAAGCATCGAAAACGGTGATTGATGTACAGACGCCTTTGTCAGGAACGATTGTTGAGCGTAATACGAAAGCGGAAGACGAACCAAACATTTTAAATTCTGAAAAGCCAGAAGAAAATTGGCTGTTCAAGTTGGATGATGTGGATAAAGAAGCGTTCAATGCATTACCGGAGGCGTAAATGAAGACGTTGAAGACAAATGAAGAACGATTAGAATATTTAATCGATTATATGAGACGAGAGCGAAATGACAATGATGAGTTAGAAATGCCAACATCATTTGAAGCATTGTGGGAACTTTATCGAGGTTTGGCTAACGTAAGACCAGCTTTACCTGTTAGCGAGACCTATTTAGCTGTTCAAGATGCTTTGTTAAGTGAATTAAATCAGCAACATGTGATGGATATTAATGATTTGTCGCCAAGAAAAGATGCCAACATTTTTGTTTGGCAAGGTGACATTACAACATTGAAAATTGATGCAATTGTCAATGCCGCGAATAGCCGCTTCTTAGGATGTATGCAAGCAAATCATGATTGTATTGATAATATTATTCATACAAAAGCAGGCGTCCAAGTTCGATTAGATTGTGCAGATATTATTCAACGACAAGGGCGCAAAGAAAGCGTTGGTAACGCTAAAATGACGCGCGCATACAATTTGCCTGCAAAGTATATTATTCATACGGTAGGACCACAAATACGTCGATTGCCTGTTTCACAGATGAATCGTGACTTGTTAGCTAAATGCTATTTGAGTTGTCTTAAACTAGCTGATCAAGAAAGGCTAAACCATATTGCATTTTGTTGTATTTCAACAGGCGTTTTTGCTTTTCCTCAAGATGAAGCAGCAGAAATAGCGATTCAAACAGTACAACAGTATCTCACTGATACAAAATCAAAATTGAAAGTTGTATTTAATGTCTTTACAGAAAAGGATTTAGAATTGTATGAGGAGGCATTTAATCGTGATACAGAGAAGTAAATGGCAAGCGATGTCTCTGTTTACAAATGAAAATACAACACAGGCGAATGTATTACGTACTGCAATTGAGGAAGCGGAGGCAATAGTTATTGGTATTGGTGCAGGTATGTCTGCATCTGACGGTTTTACATATGTAGGAGAGCGTTTTACGAAAAACTTTCCAGACTTTATTGAAAAGTATCGTTTCTTTGATATGTTGCAAGCGAGTTTGTATTCGTACGGTAGTTGGCAAGAATATTGGGCATTTGAGAGTCGCTTTATCAAATTGAATTATTTAGATCAACCTGTAGGTCAGTCTTACCTCGCTTTAAAAGCATTAATGGAAGATAAACAATATCACATCATAACTACGAATGCAGATAATGCTTTTGAGGTTGCTGACTATGATATGACTCATGTATTTCATATACAAGGAGAGTATATTTTGCAGCAATGTAGTCAGCATTGTCACGCGCAAACATATCGTAATGATGACTTAATTCGTAAAATGGTCGTGGCACAACAAGACATGCGTATACCTTGGGATATGATTCCAAGATGTCCAAAATGTGATGCACCAATGGAAGTCAATAAACGTAAAGCAGAAGTTGGTATGGTTGAAGATGCAGATTTTCAGTTGCAGTTACAACGTTATAATGCATTTCTAGAGCAGCATCAAGGTAATAAAGTATTGTATTTGGAAATCGGAATTGGTTATACAACCCCACAGTTTGTAAAACATCCTTTTCAGCGTATGACACGTAAAAATGAAAATGCACTTTATATGACAATGAATAAAAAAGCGTATCGAATTCCAAATTCGATTCAAGGTCGTACAATCCATTTAACCGATGATATTTCAACTTTAATTACAACAGCACAACGAAAAATAACAACTTAGGAGAAACATAAGATGTATTTAATAGAACCCATTCGAAACGGAAAATATATTACTGACGGTGCGGTTGCGCTAGCAATGCAAGTGTATGTTAATCAGAATGTTTTTTTAGGGGAAGATATTTTATTCCCTTATTATTGTGAACCAAAAGTGGAAATTGGTCGTTTTCAAAATACAGCAATCGAAGTGAATCAAGATTATATAGATGAACACCATATTCAAGTAGTTCGCAGAGATACTGGTGGTGGCGCTGTATATGTTGATAAAGGTGCCGTCAATATGTGTTGTATTTTAGAACAAGATACATCGATTTATGGTGATTTTCAAAGATTTTATCAGCCGGCAATAAAGGCGTTGCATAAACTAGGTGCAACAGATGTTATACAGAGTGGCAGAAATGATTTAACACTTAACGGTAAAAAAGTATCAGGTGCGGCAATGACATTAATGAATAATCGTATTTATGGCGGTTATTCTTTATTGCTTGATGTCAATTATGAGGCGATGGATAAGGTGTTAAAACCAAATCGTAAAAAGATTGCATCGAAAGGTATTAAATCAGTACGAGCACGCGTAGGTCATCTTCGAGAAGCACTTGATGAAACATATCGTGATATAACAATTGAAGCATTCAAAAATTTAATGGTGACACAGATTTTGGGAATCAATGACATTAAAGAGGCGAAACGATATGAATTAACGGATACAGATTGGGAAGCGATTGATGAATTAGCTGATAAAAAGTATAAAAATTGGGATTGGAATTATGGCAAGTCACCTAAATATGAATACAATCGAAGTGAAAGATTATCATCAGGTACGGTAGACATTACAATTTCTGTTGAACAAAATCGTATCGTAGATTGTCGTATTTATGGGGATTTCTTTGGACAAGGTGATATTAAAGATGTGGAACAAGCGCTACAAGGTACAAAAATGACAAGAGAAGATTTATTGCATCAATTAAATAATATAGACATTACTTATTATTTTGGTGATGTCACTGCCGAAGTATTAGTGGATATGATTTTAAGTTAATATTGCTATTGTATGTATAGTGAATCGTTGAAGGTGTTTGTTTAATCTTGAAAAGGTGACCATAGTATTTGGTAAGGATTGAACATATGAATGTAAATTATTGCATTTAACTATTCAAAATATGATATTTATCTGGTTTTTGTTTCTGAATGATTGGGTATTTGAAAATAGATGAGTTTAATATTTTAAGGAATATAATAATTTTTACTTTTACAATTCATATAGAATATTAAGTAATATAAGTCTATTGAGATATACAAAAATTTAATGACTGTTATAATGGACAATCTATAGAGACAAAGAGGAGATTATATCATGAATAATAAAGTGTTGGTAACAGGTGGTACTGGTTTTGTTGGTATGCGTATTATTTCGCGATTATTAGAACAAGGTTATGATGTGCAAACGACGATACGTGATTTAAGTAAAGCTGATAAAGTAATTAAAACGATGCAAGACAATGGTGTTTCAACAGATAAACTTGCATTTGTTGAAGCGGATTTATCACAAGATGAACATTGGGATGAAGCAATGAAAGGTTGCAAGTATGTTTTGAGTGTGGCATCTCCGGTGTTTTTCGGTAAAACAGACGATGCAGAAGTGATGGCGAAGCCTGCCATTGAAGGTATACAACGTATATTGAGAGCGGCGCAACATGCGGGTGTTAAACGTGTGGTAATGACTGCAAACTTTGGTGCAGTTGGTTTTAGTAATAAAGATAAAAATTCAATCACAAACGAAAGTAATTGGACAAATCAAGATGAACCAGGCTTATCAGTATATGAAAAATCAAAATTGTTAGCTGAAAAGGCGGCATGGAATTTTGTTGAGAATGAAAATACTACAGTAGAATTTGCTACAATAAATCCAGTTGCTATTTATGGTCCATCATTAGATTCACATGTTTCAGGAAGTTTCCATTTGTTAGAAAACTTATTAAATGGTTCGATGAAACGTGTACCGCAAATTCCATTAAATGTTGTTGATGTTAGAGATGTAGCTGAACTACACATTTTGGCAATGACAAATGAACAGGCTAATGGTAAAAGATTTATTGCTACGGCTGATGGACAAATTAATTTGTTGGAAATTGCAAAATTAATTAAAGAAAAACGACCTGAAATAGCTCAAAAAGTTTCTGTTAAAAAATTACCAGACTTTATTTTGAGTCTAGGTTCTAAATTTAATCATCAAGCTAAAGAAGGTAAACTTTTATTAGACATGAATCGAAATGTGAGTAACGAACGTGCAAAAACATTACTTGGGTGGGAACCGATTGCCACTCAAGAAGAAGCTATTTTAGCTGCTGTAGATAGTATGGCTAAATATCATTTAATATAATATAAAACACCGTCCAAAAATAAGTGGCTTGCCTTTGATAGAAGGAAAGTACACGTTACTTGTGACGGTGTTTTTGTTTGTATATTATTGTTGTGCTTTTTGACGGCCTTTTAATAAAATCGCTGTAGCTCCAACGATGATAATAAATAGAACAGCACCAAATAATCCCATATATTTTACTGCGTTACCAAATACAATGCCGACAGCTAAAAAGTCTGTATCGGAGAATGTTGTTGCGGCACCACCTAATTCACCTAAAAATGGTAAGAATAATAATGGCAAGAATGTAATCAAGATACCATTAAGAGCAGCGCCTGCAACAGCACCTTTAATACCACCTCTTGCGTTACCGAAGACTGCGGCAGTTGCACCTAAGAAGAAGTGGGCCACAACGCCTGGTAAAATAACGACGCCACCAAATAAGAATAGGATAAACATACCAATGACACCTGTAATAAAGCTGACAAAGAACCCAATTAAGACAGCGTTCTGTGCATAAGGAAACACAATAGGGCAGTCTAATGCAGGCTTAGAATTTGGTACAAGTTTTTCAGAGATACCTTTAAATGCTGGAACGATTTCAGCTAAGATTAACCGCACACCTGTTAAAATGATAAATACACCAGCGGCAAATGTTACACCTTGAATTAATGAGAAAACAATAAAGTTTTGTCCATTGCTAATTGATTGATGTACATAACTGACACCTGCAAATAAACAAGCAATGAAATAGAGTAATGCCATTGTAATAGAAATACTAATTGTACTTTCTCTTAAAAAACTTAATCCTTTAGGGAATTTAATATCTTCTGTTGATTTAGATTTCCCTTTGAATAATTGACCTACGGCACCTGCAGCAAAGTAGCTGATTGAACCGAAATGCCCTAATGCCACTTGATCATTGCCAGTAATTTTACGCATCGTAGGTTGGAGTAATGCAGGTAAGACTGCCATGATTAAGCCTAATACGAGTGCGCCGATAACAATCGTTAGCCATCCCTTAATATGACTCACTGTTAAAATAATTGCTAAAAATGCTGCCATGTAAAATGTATGGTGTCCTGTTAAAAAGATATATTTTAAGTTAGTAAAACGTGCAATTAAGATATTCACTATCATGCCACAGACCATAATAAGTGCGGCTGTTGTTCCGAAATCTTTTAAGGCAAGGGAAACAATAGCTTCATTATTTGGAACAATGCCTTGAACACCGAAAGCGTGCTGGAATATTTTTCCAAAAGGTTCAAGTGAGCGAACAACTACGTCGGCACCGGCACTTAAAATTAAGAATCCCAATATTGTTTTAATGGTACCTGAAGTAATTGTAGCGGCAGGTTTTTTCTGAACAATTAAACCGATAAAAGCAATAAGGGCAACAAGAATTGCTGGTTGACTTAAAATATCGACAATGAAATTAAGGATTGATTGCATAAGTCTAACCTCCTTTAAATAATGTTAAGTTGTTGTAATTTTTCTTCAAGCTTTTGCTGCAATTCTGCTTTGTCTAAAATGTTATCAAGGATTAAGACTTCCCCTAGACGTTCGGCATTTTCAGCTAAATCTCTACCGCAAATAAATAAGTCTGCCATTTCTGGACTAGCCGTCATAATGTCACTGTGCTCAACCTCTATATCAGATGGTGCATTAAGTTGTCTAAGTGCTTCTTGTGTATTCATTTCTACCATAAAACTACTACCTAAGCCGTGGCCACATACTACTAAAATTTTCATATTAATCATGCTCCTTTAAAATAGTTGTAATTTCTTGTACATTCTTTGCATTTAATAATTGCTGGACTATTTGATTATCGCCCAATATTGTTGCTAAATTTTGCAATATAGATAAGTGTGAATGATTGTCGATGGCACTTAATACGAATATGAGAGATGCGTAATGATCTTCATCGCAAAATGCCACGTGTTGATTCAACTTTAATAGACTTAATCCAACTTGATGCACGTTATTATTGGGACGTGCATGTGCAATTGCAATTTCAGGTGCGATAACGATGTATGGTCCTAGTTCATTTACACTTTCAATCATTGCTTCAACATAACCTTGTTCAATAACTTGTTCTTGTAATAAAGGTTGAGAAGCAATAGTAATGGCTTCATTCCAATTATTGACTTGTTCTTTTACAATTATGCGTTTTGTGGACAAAATATCTAATGCCACGATGTTAAACCTCCTTTGACTTAGTTACAGCGATGTGTTGCTTAATTTTACAAATTTTCCCATCTAAGAAATCTTGACGCGATAAGTCGTTGCTTAATAGTTCACTTAGTTGTCCTAGTGCTTTTAAATGTGCATTGGGATGATCCGTTGCCAATGTAATCACAAGGTATACGGGATCGTTAGCTTTACTACCAAATTCAACACCTTCAGTAAAATAAGTTAATGAAAAACCGACACCATTGTGTACATAATCAGTTCCAGCGTGAATTAGAGAAATGTGTGGACTAATCACCATATATGATCCAAATTGCTCGAATTGATTTAAAATTGCTTCTATATAATTAGGTCCAACAATATCATCTTTAATTAAAGGTTGTACTGATACAGTAACTGCTTCATTAATTGATAGAGATTGTGTGTTTTTATTAATACGGTGTTCAGGTAATAAATCAGCTAATGACTCGCCGTCATTTACCATTTTTATCACACGCTTTTCTCTAGCATCATTTATGATTTGATTTAATTTTTGACGTGATTGCCCATTGATGAATGGGTCGACGTTTATAACTGGTACTACTGAAATATCACACGGTACGGTTGAAATCACGTAGTCGATGTTATTTTGAATTAACTGCTTTTCATCTAACTGATAGATAGAATAAGCGTCCCAAATATTAAATTCAGGATAAAGATGATTTAATTTGGATTTTAAAAGTTGAGATGTGCCAATACCTGATCCACAAAGTAAGACAACTTTAATCATTACTTGTTTATTTGTTGCGCCGCGTTCCATACTTGATGCAAAGTGAATTGCAATAAATGTTAATTCATCTTCATTGAAACTAATAGCTGTATCTTTTTCTATCGTACTAATATGTTTGCTAATTGCATCGACAACTTGAGGGTAGCGTTTATGCACTTCTTGTTTTAACGGATTAGCTTGTATCATATCGTATTTAATTCGGTGTATAGCCGGCTTTATATGTGTAAGTAAACTAGTATGCAGTTTATGGTCATTTGACATGTCAATTCCTAATTCTTGGCTAACACAAGTGATGAATTCTTGGATGTTTTCTGATAAAACATGTTGTTCATTTATATTGGTAGTTATAGTACAATCAGTCATTTTTGAACCAAGTAAATGTAACGTGATGAAGATAATTTCAGATTCTGGAAATTTGACATTACAACTGTTTTCCAAGTTTTCTTTAATTTTTGAAGCTATAGCATACTGTTTAGTATGGCGCCATTTATCAATTTCTTTTGTAGGTATATCGAATGAAAAATTTTCGTTTAGTCGCTGGATCGCAATGAGTATATGATAAATTAAGCCGTCAATGGCCGACTGAACCAGGTGATAATTTTCACGATTTAATGTAGTAATT
Organism: Staphylococcus argenteus; assembly: GCF_000236925.1. Taxonomy (NCBI): domain Bacteria; kingdom Bacillati; phylum Bacillota; class Bacilli; order Caryophanales; family Staphylococcaceae; genus Staphylococcus; species Staphylococcus argenteus. Next base: position 359,467 of record NC_016941.1, read on the forward strand.
ATAGCTTGTCTTACAATTGCAATAGATTGCGAATTGAAAATATCTGCTTCGATAAATGGCGCTGCTTGTTTCATGTATTGACGAATAAAATGAGCATAAGCTTTCCGATATTGATCTTCTTCACCAATAATAATAAATCCCTTATTATGAATATAATTTAGCTTCAAATGATAATGTGCTAATCGTTTTTGAATAATTTTAATGTCATCAGCAATGGTACGACGAGAAACATTGACGTCGTGGGCAAGCTGTTTTGTTGAAATTGGCTCAGTTGTTTCGAATAATTTTAAAGCAATATGAGTCAGTCGTTCATCTTTTGAAAAGTGAATTTGATTTGTTATGCGTTGTTCTAACTCATTTAAAAGTGTTGTCTCATTAGTTATTATTTTAATGCCAGCTGCTTTATTGCGAATGACTTGATATTGGTATGTTTCTGCATATTGTTCGATGTACGATATATCATATTGAATGGTACGTGGCGTTACACCGAGTTGGTCAGCAATACTGTTGATTGGGATAAACGTTTGTTCTTGAACTAAAAGATACAAAATTTCAATTTGTCTATGACTTAGCAACGTAATTTCCTCCTATGTATAATTGTAAGCGATTACTTAATTGTGTAGATATGCAATCTCTTTCATATTTTAATCCGAAAAATTGCATATCAAAATGTTAAAATACTAGATTTTATGAAAACTTTTAAAATAAATTCTCAAATTTTGTTGACTATTAGAAATCATGGTTGTATATTTAGTTAGACATCTAACGAAATGGTGGTGCAATTCATGGAGTACACTTATTCTTATTTATTTCGAATGATAAGTCACGAAATGAAACAAAAAGCAGATCAAAGACTTGAGCAATTTGATATAACGAATGAACAAGGCCACACTTTAGGTTATCTTTATGCGCATCAGCAAGACGGACTTACGCAAAATGATATTGCTAAAGCATTGCAACGAACAGGAGCGACCGTAAGCAATTTACTAAAGAACCTTGAAAGAAAAAAACTTATTTATCGTTACGTTGATGCTCAAGATACGCGAAGAAAGAATATTGGACTGACAACTTCTGGTATTAAGCTTGTAGAAGCATTTACTTCGATATTTGATGAAATGGAACAAACGCTTGTATCACAGTTTTCTAAAGAAGAAAACGAACGCATAAAAGAAAATCTAACTAAAATGTTATCTAGTTTAAAATAAATGATAAACGTGACTGGTAAAAAAACAGTCGCTTTATCTTTGACAGTATAGTTAGATATCTAATTATTAGTGAGCTAATTATTTAAAAGGACAAGGAGTATTGAACAATGAAAGACGAACAATTATATTATTTTGAGAAATCACCAGTTTTTAAAGCAATGATGCATTTCTCATTACCAATGATGATAGGAACTTTATTAAGTGTTGTTTATGGGATTTTAAACATTTACTTTATAGGATTTATAGGAGATAGCCATATGATTTCTGCTATTTCACTTACACTGCCGATATTTGCCATCTTAATGGGTCTAGGTAATTTATTTGGTATTGGTGGCGGCACGTACATTTCACGTTTATTAGGCGCTAAAGATTATAGTAAAAGTAAGTTTGTAAGTAGCTTTTCGATTTATGGTGGTATTGTATTAGGAATTATAGTTATTTTAGCTACAATTCCATTTAGTGATCAAATTGCGATGATTTTAGGAGCAAAAGGCGAAACATTAGCATTAACAAGTAATTATTTGAAAGTAATGTTTTTAAGTGCACCGTTTGTTATTTTATTCTTTATTTTAGAACAATTTGCGCGTGCAATTGGTGCACCAATTATATCTATGATTGGTATGTTAGCTAGTGTAGGATTAAATATTATATTAGATCCAATTTTAATTTTTGGTTTTGATTTAAATGTTGTTGGTGCAGCTTTGGGTACTGCTATCAGTAATGTTGCAGCGGCTATTTTCTTTATTGTTTACTTTATGAAAAATAGTGATGTTGTATCTGTGAATTTTAAATTTGCGAAACCTAATAAAGAAATGCTTTCAGAAATCTTCAAAATTGGTGTTCCAGCATTTTTAATGAGTATATTAATGGGATTCACAGGTTTAGTATTAAATTTATTCTTGGCACATTATGGTAACTTTGCAATTGCAAGTTATGGTATCTCATTTAGACTCGTTCAATTCCCTGAACTTATTATCATGGGATTATGTGAAGGTGTTGTACCTTTAATTGCATATAACTTTATGGCAAACAAAGGTCGTATGAAAGATGTCATTAAAGTAGTTATTATGTCAATTGGTGTTATTTTTGCTGTTTGTATGATTGCTGTATTTACAATTGGACATCATATGGTAGGTTTATTTACTACTGATCAACAAATTGTTGAGATGGCTACATTCATTTTAAAAGTTACAATGACATCATTACTTTTAAATGGTATAGGCTTCTTATTCACTGGTATGCTTCAAGCGACTGGTCAAGGTCGTGGAGCTACAATTATGGCTATTTTACAAGGTGCAATTATCATTCCAGTATTGTTTATCATGAATGGTTTGTTCGGATTAACTGGTGTAATTTGGTCATTGCTAATTGCTGAGTCACTTTGTGCATTTGCTGCAATGTTAATTGTTTATTTATTACGTAATCGTTTAACTGTTGATACATCTGAATTAATAGAAGGTTAATCTCTTAATACACTTCCAATTTGGTATATTGCCATTGGGAGTGTTTTATTATTAAAATATAAGGACACGTTACGATAATAAGATATTAAACGGGGTTAATTAATGTATAAATCAATAGAGATATTAGAAAAAGTTTTAAATGTGGAAATGAATGTCATAGACATCGTTGAAGAAAAATATAATAAAGAATATGAAGCATTAACATTTAATTATAAAGGAACGGTATACAAAAATAGATTAGCAAAGAAAACGCCGAATAAATCAGGATATTTCGTGACATGTTGGACTAAAGACGAAGATAATTATAATCGACCATACAAAATAGATGAATTTGCAGATTGCCTGATTGTCGCTGTTATCGATGGTGAATTAAATGGCTACTTTCTATTTCCTAAAGAAGTATTGGTTGAAAAAGGTATTTTAGCTTCATCTAGGCATAAAGGGAAAATGGCTTTTAGAGTTTATCCTATATGGTGCAATGATTTGAACAAAACGGCACAACGTTCACAAAAATGGCAATGCAATTATTTTTTTGAATGTTAATAAAGTCATATGGTATTACTGAAGTCTAGGACATAAATGATATTTTTACAAAATTTATTTCTATCCGACTTCATTCGGTAATGTGAACCATATGACTTTATTTTAATTAGTTTTAATGATGCACGGTTTCTTGACCGACTTTATTCCAAGTTAGGATAAAGCTTAACATTGCAAATACACTAATCGCTGTTAATAGTATAAAACCAATGTCCCAACCGAATTTATCTACTACGGCACCTAGGACTATGTTAGCCATAACAGCACCAAATAGATATCCGAATAAGCCTGTTAATCCTGCAGCTGTTCCTGCAGCTTTTTTAGGAACATAGTCTAGAGCTTGTAAACCAATTAACATAACTGGTCCATATATTAAGAATCCAATGGCAATTAATGAAACATTATCTAACCAAGCATTGCCTGGTGGGTTTAACCAATAAATTAATACAAACACTGTAACTCCTAGCATAAAGAAGAAACCTGCTGGTCCACGGCGGCCTTTGAATAATTTATCAGAAATATATCCACATAATAATGTACCTGGGATACCAGCCCATTCATAAAGGAAGTACGCCCATCCTGATGCTTTTAAGTCAAAGTGTTTTTCTTCGCTTAAATATACAGGTGCCCAATCAAGTACACCATAACGCACGAAATAAACGAAGATATTCGCGAATGCAATAGCCCATACCCACTTATTGTTTAGTACATATTTAAATAAAATTTCTTTTGTTGTTAATTCTGTTTCTAGCGTCTTTTTATCGCTTGTTGCAAAGTCATTTTTATAAACTTCAATTGGAGGTAAACCTTGAGACTGTGGTGTATCTCTAATCAGCATGTATGAAATTGCAGCTATGATAAGTGCTAAAAGTGCAGGATAAATAAATACACCTTCAAAGCCTTTTAAATAACCGAAATTGATGAATGCAGTTGTTGTGATACCCCAAGCAGCAATTGGTGCCATAATACCGCCACCAACATTATGTGCAACATTCCAAAGGGCAGTCTTACTTCCACGTTCACTAACACTAAACCAGTGAACGAGCACACGGCCTGATGGTGGCCATCCCATACCTTGGAACCATCCATTTAAAAATAATAGGATAAACATAATGCCTATACCTGATGTGAAAAACGGTACAAATCCCATTAATAAATTGACGATAGCTGTCAGAGCTAACCCAAGAACTAAGAAAATTCGCGCATTACTCCGATCACTCACAGTACCCATAAAGAATTTACTGAATCCATATGCGATGGAAACAGCAGATAATGCAAATCCAAGTTCTGCTTTTGTAAAGCCTTGCTCTTGTAATGCTGGCATGGCAAGTGAAAAGTTTTTACGTAACAGATAGTATCCAGCATAACCGATGAATATACCAAGGAATACTTGGAGACGTAATCGTTTATAGGTATCATCTACCTGATTTTCTGGCAAAGGCTTAATATGCTTTGCAGGTTTAAGAAAATTCATAAAATCCTCCTTAATATGTATTTATATGCATTTTGTGAGATAAATTAATAGTAGACATGTATGAAAGCGTTGTCAACATACTTTTTAAAATAGCGAAGAATAAGTGAAATATAGCTGTGAATAAATTTTAAAATATAATTTGTTGTCTGACTTAAAGTTATAATTATGCAATTATTTTGAAAGATTACTTAAATATGTTCTGCGATGAGGAAAGTAAAATAGTAGTTTGAAGATGTATTAATGAGGTAAATAGCAAAAAACTATCTTTTATATGCACGTTGGTATAAAATTTATACTAATAGGAGGGATTATATGAATATAGTAGGGCATCATCACATATCTATGTATACAAAGGACGCAAAACTTAATAAGGATTTTTACACAAATATACTCGGATTAAGGTTAGTAGAGGTATCGGTTAATCAAGATAGTCCGACGATGTATCATTTATTTTACGGTGATGAAATTGGATCAGCTGGCACACTTTTAACATTTTTTGAAATTCGAGATGCAGGTCATAAGCGCCAAGGTACTGAGTCTATTTATAGATTGTCTTTATTAGTACCAGATGCTGAAGCACTTCAATTTTATGAATCACGTCTTCATGAAAATAGTATCAAGACAGAACGTTTAAACTATCTTGGACAAGAGGCAATTGCTTTTAAAGATGTAGATGATTTAGAAGTGCTTTTAATTGCAAATGATGATTATGAAATCCCGCATAAATGGAAGGCTAATACTTATAGTGACATTCCTGAGCAGTATCAAATTTTAGGGTTAGGACCAGTGGAATTAAGAGTAAGAGATGCGAAACGTACGATTGAATTTTTAGAAAACATATTAGGATATCAAATGAAAAAAGGATTTGAACATAGTGTAATGACTATTGCACCGCAAGGGCTATATTCTGATTTTGTAGTTGTTGAACAACAAGGTGAACGTGAAAGACCTGGACGTGGTTATATCCATCATATTGCAGTAAATACACCGAAATTGAGTGATTTAAATGCAATTTACAAGAAATTACAGCTACAACCACAAAATAATTCAGGTATTATAGATCGTTATTTCTTTAAATCTTTATATTATCGACATAATTCAATTATGTATGAATTCGCGACTGAAGAACCTGGATTCACTGTAGATACATCTGTTGAAAATTTAGGAAATAAGTTAAACTTGCCGGATTTTTTAGAAGAGAAACGTGAACAAATAGAGCGTAAGCTAGACGAAAGGTAAAGGAGCATATCATATGGCTAAATTAGATATGAACAAACGAACACCGTTAGAATTTGGAATATATTCATTAGGCGACCATTTATTAAATCCATTCAAAGGTGAAAAAATAAGTTATGAGCAACGTATTAATGAAATTATTGAAGCAAGTAAGTTAGCTGATGAAGCGGGCATTGATGTCTTTGCAGTTGGTGAAAGTCATCAGGAACATTTTACGACGCAAGCCCATACAGTAGTATTAGGTGCCATCGCTCAAGCTACAAAAAATATTAAAGTCTCAAGCTCATCAACTATTATTAGTGCAACAGATCCTGTACGAGTATTTGAAGATTTTGCGACATTAGATCTAATTTCGCATGGCAGAGCTGAAATTGTTGCGGGTAGAGCATCAAGAACAGGTATCTTTGAATTATTTGGCTATGATTTAAAAGATTATGATGAATTATTTGAAGAAAAGTTAAATCTACTTTTAGAGTTAAATAAAACAGATCGCATTACGTGGTCTGGAAAATATCGACCAGAACTTAGAAATATGAAAATATTCCCAAGACCTATCGATGATACATTGCCAATATGGCGTGCTGTTGGCGGACCTCCTGCAAGTGCAATTAAAGCTGGTAAACAAGGTGTGCCTATGATGATTACTACTCTTGGTGGTCCAGCAATGAATTTTAAAGGTTCAATAGATGCATATCGTCAAGCGGCAACTGAAGCAGGTTTTGATGCTTCTCCTGAGTCACTGCCTGTAAGTACAGCAAGTTTATTTTATACAGCGGAAACAACTCAAAGTGCTATGAGAGAATTTTATCCACATTTGAATACGGGAATGTCATTTATTCGTGGTGTTGGATATCCAAAACAACAGTTTGCTAATTCTCCGGATTATCGTGAAGCATTAATGGTTGGAAGTCCTCAACAAATTATTGAAAAGATATTGTATCAACACGAATTGTATGGTCATCAACGCTTTATGGCACAGTTAGATTTTGGTGGTGTACCTTTTGAAAATATTATGAAAAATATTGAGTTAATTGGTAACGAAATCATACCAGCCATTAAAAAGCATTTATCAAAATAGGAGGGGTGTCATGATGAATATTGTATTATTGTCTGGTTCAACAGTCGGTTCCAAAACGAGAATTGCTATGGATTATTTGAAAAATGAATTAGAAGTAAATAACGAGGGGCATCAAATAGAGTTGATGGATTTACGAGATCTTGAATTAGAGTTTAGTGTCGGAAAGAACTATTTAGATACTTCAGGTGATGTATACAAATTGACGACATCTTTAATGCAGGCTGATGTGATTTTTATCGGTTTTCCAATTTTTCAAGCTTCCATACCTGGTGCTTTGAAAAATGTGTTTGATTTACTTCCAGTCAATGCATTTCGTGACAAAATAATTGGACTGGTAGCTACAGCAGGTTCTAGCAAACATTACTTAATTCCTGAGATGCATTTAAAACCAATCCTTAGTTATATGAAAGCACATACGATGCAAACTTATGTATTTATTGAAGAGAAAGACTTTTCGAATCAACAAATCGTTAATGATGATGTTGTATTTCGTTTAAAAGCGTTAGCGCAATCGACAATGCGAACTGCTAAAGTACAGCAGCAAGTGATTGAAGAAGAAAATAACCAGTATGACTTTTAAAATATAAAAATAAGACGCTCGGTACACCAAATTAGTGATTCCCTGAGCGTCTTTTATATTAACTATATAACCAATGAACTACGATAAGGGCAAGTGAAGACAAGCATATTGAAGTAATAACAATAGTGATAAGTGGTTTGAGTGCACGATTTTTAAGGTCTTTAAATGCCACATTTAACCCTAAAGCAACCATTGCCATTAACAAACAAATTGTTGATACAGTGTTTAAAATATTTAACAATGCTGGTGGAATAGTTACATATGTATTTACTAATGCCATAATAACAAACCCAATTAAAAAGTATGGAATGCTAATACGGCCATTGCTAGATGATTCTGATGAACGGAAACGCATAATTAAAATGAGTACGATGGTTAATGGAATCAGTAAGAATACTCTACCAAGTTTACCTAGAAGTGCAATTTTAAGAGCGTCACTACCACCAAATCCGCCTGCTAAAACTACGTGTGCAATTTCATGAAGACTTACTCCAGACCAAGCGCCATAAACGTTTGTCGACATTGAGAAGATAGCGTAGATTGCTGTATAAATAAGTGAAAATATCGTACCAATCAATGCGATGATGCCGATACTAATAGCCGTATCCTTTTCGCGTGATTTGAATATTGGCGCAACTGCAGCAATGGCAGCAGCACCACAAACACCTGTACCGACACCAAGTAATAATGCGATATTTTTATCGCCATGTAATAATTTGTTAACGAAGAGCATCATTACAATACTAAAAATTACTACGCCTACATCAATGGCCAATAGTTTACTACCTTGACCGATAATGTCGAATATATTGAGTTTAAGTCCATATAGAATAATTGCAAATCTCAATAAGTATTTAGATGAGAATGTAATACCTGAGCTATATTTTTCTGGGTAACCTTTAAAATGTCGATATAGAATAGCGATTAATATCGCGATAGTTAATGCACCGACTTTATCTAATATTGGTAATTTAGCTACTAAAAAACTAAATAAAGCCACAATAAATGTTAATGATAGTCCAACAATAAAATGCTTGTTTTTCGATAGTGCCATGTGCTGTGCCCCCTTTAATAGCATTTTAGCACTGTTTTGTCGTGTTTTTAAATATAAAATTGGAATAATTAATAAATAGATATTCAGTTTAAGTTGTGTGATAGGGAATAGGGTGATGTGTAAGAAGCGCTACATAATAAATCATTAGTGGTTCTTTATCATTTCTATTTCGCTCCCTTAGTTGATAGAAAACAAATTTAATATGCAAGGTGCAATATCAATATGTTATTATAGTGATAATTTACAGAATTATATGAAAAAAACAAATGAGGGTGTGATGGTATGTTTGGAATGAAAGTGAATGAACAAATAACATTAAAAATTTTAGAAGCTCATGACACAGAAGCACTTTTCAATTTAATCAATCGTTCAAGAGATTCACTTAGGGAATGGTTACCTTGGGTAGATGCAACTGAGCAATCATCAGATACAAGTGCGTTTATTAAAAGAGGGCTGTTGCAATTTGCGGGTGGTAATGGATTTCAGTGTGGCATTTGGTATGAAGGAACGCTAGCGGGTGTTGTCGGTTTACATGAAATTAATCAAATGCACAGAAAAACATCGTTAGGCTATTATTTGGATAAACAATTTGAGGGTCAAGGTGTTATGACACAAGCTGTAGAGGCGTTGATAAAGTATTGCTTCGAAGAGATTGACTTAAATCGAATTGAAATAAGTGCCGCAGTTAATAATGAAAAAAGCCAAGCTATTCCTGAACGATTGGGTTTCACTAAAGAAGGTAAGTTACGGGATAATGAATTATTAAATGGTGTTTATTCATCGAGTTACGTCTATAGCTTATTAAAATCAGAATATAATCAAAAATAACAAATTGAGTAATAAAAGAGTGATGACATTTAAAATGGTATCGCTCTTTTATTTATTATATAAAAATAAAAGGTTGTTGACAGTATTATTTTATAACAATATAATGATTTTGATAATTATTATCAACTAGATGATGTTCATGGGAGGATGCTTTAAAACAACCGTTTTAAGTGCAGTGTATTATTTCAGCGTGTAGGGAATGCTTGATAATACAAATGAGAACATATCTATGGAGATAATAGAATTTCTATAATGAGGTGTCAAAATGAAAAAATTATCAACGCTATTATTAGCATCAACGTTATTAATTGCTGCATGTGGGAACGACGATAGTAAGAAAGATGATTCAAAGGCATCGAAAAAAGATGACGGTATTAAAGCAGAGTTAAAACAAGCAACTAAAGCATATGATAAATATACGGATGAACAGTTGAACGAATTTTTAAAAGGAACAGACCAATTTGTTAAAGCAATCGAAAATAATGATATGGCTCAAGCAAAATCATTATATCCAAAAGTGCGTATGTATTATGAGCGTTCAGAACCGGTTGCTGAAGCATTTGGTGACTTAGATCCTAAAATTGATGCGCGTCTAGCAGACATGAAAGAAGAGAAAAAAGAAAAAGAATGGTCAGGATATCATAAGATTGAAAAAGACTTATATGAAGATAACAAAATTGATGATATGACTAAAAAAGATGCACAACAATTATTAAAAGATGCTAAAGAGTTACATGTGAAAGCAGACACATTAGATATTACACCAAAATTAATGTTACAAGGTTCTGTAGACTTATTAAATGAAGTTGCAACTTCTAAAATTACAGGTGAAGAAGAGGTTTATTCACATACAGATTTATATGATTTTAAAGCGAATGTTGAAGGTGCACAAAAAATTTATGATTTATTCAAGCCAATTTTAGAGAAAAAAGATAAAAAATTAAGTGATGATATTCAAACAAACTTCGATAAAGTAAACCAACTTTTAGATAAATATAAAGATAAGAATGGTGGCTATGAATCATTTGAAAAAGTATCGAAGAAAGATCGTAAAGCATTTGCCGATGCGGTTAATGCATTAGGAGAGCCATTAAGTAAAATGGCTGTGATTACTGAATGACAAATTACGAACAAGTGAATGACAGCACACAATTTTCAAGACGGACATTTTTAAAAATGTTAGGCATTGGTGGTGCCGGTGTTGCTATTGGAGCAAGTGGTGTGGGTAGTGTTTGGTCTTTCAAATCGATGTTTAATACTCCCGAAGATCCAGAAAAGGATGCATATGAATTCCATGGGAAAGTGCAACCAGGGGTAACGACGCCTACTCAAAAAACATGTCATTTTGTAGCATTAGATTTGAAATCAAAAGATCGTGATGCGATTAAGTCGATGTTTAAAAAGTGGACTGTGATGGCCGATCGAATGATGGACGGAGATACGGTTGGTAAAGCAAGTAAGAATCCGCTAATGCCACCAATAGACACTGGTGAAGCTATAGGTCTTGGTGCGAGTAAATTGACTCTTACATTTGGTATTAGTAAATCGATGATGAAGAAAATAGGATTTTCCGGTAAAATTCCTGATACTTTCAAAGATATACCGCATTTTCCAAATGATCAATTGGAAGAGGATTTCAGTGATGGGGATATTATGATTCAAGCTTGTTCTAATGATTCGCAAGTTTCATTTCATGCAGTCCATAATTTAGTACGACCTTTTAGAGATATCGTCAAGGTACGCTGGGCGCAATCTGGTTTTATTTCTGCTAAAGGTAAGGAAACACCTAGAAATTTAATGGCGTTTAAAGATGGAACTATTAATCCTAGAAAAAATAATCAACTGAAAGATTATGTGTTCATTGATGATGGATGGGCGAAGCATGGCACATATTGTATAATTCGACGTATTCAAATACATATTGAGACGTGGGACCGTACAGCGCTTGAAGAACAAGAGGCGACATTTGGGCGCAAGAGACATAGCGGTGCGCCGTTAACAGGTGGCAAAGAGTTTGATGAAATCGACTTAAAAGCGAAAGATAGTCATGGCGAGTATATTATTGATAAAGATGCCCATACGAGACTAGCGAAAGAAGCCAATACGTCAATATTACGTAGAGCATTTAATTATGTTGATGGTACAGATGAACGTACTGGTAATTTTGAGACAGGCTTACTTTTCATTGCTTTTCAAAAAGCGACAAAACAATTTATCGATATACAAAATAATTTAGGTAGTAATGATAAGTTAAATGAATACATTACACATAGAGGTTCTGCTTCATTTTTAGTATTACCAGGTGTTAGTAAGGGAGGATACCTTGGTGAAACATTATTTGATTAAAATTGTAGCGACGATAATTACTGTAGTAACGGTATTTAGCTTTGGGTTATTGAAAAGTCAGGCGGCAGAGCAACAAAGTGTTAGTGATATATATAGTGTAATAACGGATGCAAAGTCTGCACTTTCGAGTTCATCTATGTCTAGAGACAGTAAAAAAGATGCAGTTAAAAAAGTTGTAAGTAGTGTGGAGAAACTATCGCTTGATGACAACAATGAAGGAAATGCTGTTAAATCAGACGTGAAAAAACTTAAAGATGCAAAATCGAATGCTGATCAAATAGATGCATTGTCACAATTGACGAAGTCATTAATTGCTTATGAGGAGAAGTTAGCTAGTAAAGATGCGGGTTCTAAAATTAAACTGTTGCAACAGCAAGTCGATGCCAAAGATGCAGCGATGACAAAGGCTATTAAAGACAAAAATAAAGCAGAATTAGAATCCTTGAACAATAGTTTGAATCAGATATGGACTAGCAATGAAACAGTGATTCGTAATTATGACGCAAATCAATATGGACAAATTGAGGTTGCACTTCTGCAACTTAGAATTTCGATCCATAAGGAGCCTTTAGATACGACAAAAGTAACACATGCATGGACAACTTTTAAATCAAATATTGATCATGTCGATAAGAAAAGTGATACGTCTGAAAACAATCAATATCATGTATCGCAGTTGAATGATGAATTAGATAAAGCGATTAAAGCAATCGACGATAATCAATTGTCAGATGCTGATACAGCACTTACACATTTTATAGAAATTTGGCCATATGTTGAAGGTCAGATTCAAACTAAAAATGGTGCTTTATATACTAAAATTGAAGATAAGATTCCATATTATCAAAGTGTTTTAGACAAACATAATAAATCGCATGTAAAAGATGGTTTAGTAGATATAAACAATCAAATTAAAGAGGTTGTTGGCCATAGTTATAGCTTTGTCGATGTAATGATTATCTTTTTACGTGAAGGACTAGAAGTATTGTTAATTGTAATGACATTGACTACTATGACGCGTAATGTCAAAGATAAGAAGGGTACTGCAAGTGTGATTGGTGGTGCAATTGCCGGACTTGTATTAAGTATCGTTTTAGCAATTACATTCGTAGAAACACTAGGAAATAGCGGTATTCTTCGAGAAAGTATGGAAGCGGGATTAGGTATCGTTGCGGTTATATTAATGTTTATCGTTGGTGTTTGGATGCATAAACGTTCAAATGCGAAACGCTGGAATGATATGATTAAAAATATGTATGCCAATGCGATTAGTAATGGTAATTTAGTATTGTTAGCGACGAATGGTTTAATATCTGTGTTGCGTGAAGGTGTCGAGGTTATCATTTTCTATATGGGGATGATAGGCGAACTAGCGACCAAAGATTTTATCATAGGTATTGCTTTAGCCATCGTTATATTAATTATCTTTGCGCTATTATTTAGATTTATTGTCAAATTAATACCTATTTTCTATATATTTAGAGTGTTGTCGATATTTATTTTTATTATGGGATTCAAAATGCTTGGCGTAAGTATTCAAAAGTTACAATTATTAGGTGCTATGCCGAGACATGTCATTGAAGGATTCCCAACGATTAACTGGTTAGGATTATATCCAAGTTATGAAACGTTGATAGCACAAGTTGTATATATTATTACAGTAGCTTTCTTAATCTTTAAATTTAAAAAATAAAAAACAGGCCGAGTGCCTGTTTTTTTGTTGTGATATCGGTAATTTACGGTATTGTTGTATCACGATTATCGCAGTATTGTTTCGTATAAGGTCAATGTGTTGGCGGTTCAGCTCGGCATGTGAACTTAACAATGAACATACTGAACTCAAAGAGCAGTATGAGTGGCAATGTGAGTAATATATTTAATGTTATGTCTGGTGGTGCAATAATACTTGCTAATACAAAGCAAGAGAAGTAAATATATTTTCGATAATGTTTCAATGATGCGATATCTATGAGACCGAATTTTGCAAGACCTACGAATAATATTGGCAATTGGAATAAAATGCCAAAAGTGAAAAGCCAACGAATAAGTTCAACTAAATATGCTTTAAAGCCAATCACAGGCGAAATATTCAAAGTACTTGATAATTTTAAAGCGAATTGAATAATCATTGGAAAGCCAATATAAAATGCAAAGGCGACACCGAAACTGAATAACAGTACGCTGAATAAACTATATTTATATATAAATTGACGTTCATTGTCATGTAAACCGGGCGCAACAAACGCCCACAATTGATAAAACATAATCGGTGAAATGAGACAAAATGCAATGAAAAATATAATCATCACATATATTTGAATCATTTCAGTGAATGAAAAAGCATGTAAAGTCACATGTGCTCGAGTAATATATGATATGACCAATGTCATCCACCAAAATGATGAAACATAAACGATGATGACTGCGATGATAAACGACAATAGTATTTTAACTAAGCGATGACGTAGTTCACTAAAGTGAACCATTAACGTGTGATCAGTGTTATTAATCTCGATCTCGTTGTTGCTTCGATTCCTTACTGGGTGTATCGTGAGACTCTTTGTCTAAATCTTCGGTTGCTGATTTAAATTCTTTTAAAGTAGAACCAATGGCACGTCCAAATTGCGGTAATTTTTTCGGGCCAAAAATAATTAAAGCGATAATGCTTATGACTACAAGACTTGTTGGACCTGTAATGCCTAAAATTAAAGTGTTAGTTATCATGATAATCAACCTCACTCAAAAGTAGTATATAGTACTTACTTTATACCGAACGATAATGATTATCAATAATATTTTATAAAATAATTGAAATATTGTTGTAAATATAGTTTATTGAGGAATAAGCTCTGAAATGACAGCTTGTTCTTTTAAATCGATATAAGTACAAGTACCCGCATGAATATCGATATGCCATTTATAAATGCCAGCTTCAGCCATTTCATCACAAAATGTTTCGAAATCTGTTTGTCCTTGTTGATGTCTAGTTAAGACGTCTTGAACCATTGCTTTGTTTGATTTTTTAGCAACAGGAATTGTACTTTTCACAGAGGAAGTAACAATATCATCTTCTGATTGATGTACGTATGTTGCTGTGCCATCTTGAATATTAACAATATTGTACGTCATACCCATATCCTTAAATGCTTTGAATAGTTTCGGGAAATCCACACCAGTAAATTGTTGATGTGCTTGTTGTATTGCAGATAATGTAAATGCCATAATAATCTCCTTTGAATGGTTTAATTTAGTGAAATGCGCTATTGAATTACTGTTTAAAAATGCGTGCATAACGTGCATATTACTAAAATTAGAATGTTGTTAATTATGAAGCAAGGTGTAACGAAAGTAAAAAAATATGACTTACAGGTGTTGAGAAATTCGAATCAGTATTTAATAAATTGATGCGCGGTGGAATTTTTTGTGTAAATTTGACAAATGTAGTTGTCAAAAAGACTAATATCATTTACATTAGGATTAAGGAGTTGATGCGATGTGCGTAATCGATTGAAAGAGTTACGAGCACGAGATGGCTTAAATCAAACGCAGCTTGCCAAACTAGCTGGTGTTTCAAGACAAACCATTTCGCTAATTGAGCGAAACAACTTTATGCCATCAGTATTAACGGCAATAAAGATTGCTCGCATTTTCAATGAAACTGTGGAAACGGTTTTCATTATTGAGGAGGATGAAGCATGAAAATACTAAGATATATCGGATATCTTTTACTGGGTGGAATTGTAGGTGGTATCATTGGTGGAATTTTAGGTAACTTTGATGGATTTGGTATTGAGAACATGACGTTTGCGACATATAACAATGTCGTTGTAATATCGATTGTTGCGACTATTGTCATCATATTGGTAGAAGCCATTGTTTTGATGAATCAAAGACGTGCATTGAAGTATAAGCGACTTGTAGATGAAGAGGTAGATATCGATGCAACAGATCAATATGAATTGCTTGCGAATCGTTATGTTTTAAATGGAAGTATATTAAGTATTCTGCAGACAGTTATTGCTTTTTTAGTATTGCTTATTTTTGTGATAGGGCACGCTAAAGCAGATGGAATGCTATTCTTTTTAATACCATTTTTTGTTAGTGCTATTTTCAATACACAATTTACGCTGTTTGATAGAAAATTTGATGATAGAATGCCAAAAATTGCAGATAAGAATTACATTGAAAAGCGATTGGAAATATTGGATGAAGGTGAACGCCATATAGAATTAATTGCATTATTTAAAACTTATGCGATTAACTTATCGTTATTAATATTAGCAATTATTTTTATAGGGTCTTATTCAATTGCTACAGGAATTAATCAAAGCTTCAGTTTGCTACTTATCATCGCTATTTTCATATATAACGCCTTTAGTTATTTATTGAAGAGAAGACGTTTTTATTAAAATTAAACAAAGAGGAGCATGGATATGACAACATTGTTAAATGTAGATCGTGTGAATAAACAATACAAAGCTTCGGATTTTAAATTACAAGATGCATCTTTAACGATTTCTACTAATGAGACAGTAGGATTAATTGGGAAAAATGGCTCAGGTAAATCGACATTAATTAATATATTAGTAGGTAATCGCCATAAAGATAACGGTAGTATTATATTTTTTGGAGAAGAACATGGTGCGGGTGATGTCGAATATAAAGAACATATAGGTGTCGTATTTGATGATTTGAGAGTACCTAATAAATTGACTATTAAAGATATTGATAAAGTATTTCAAACTATTTATACAAGTTGGAATAGTAACAAATTCTTTGATTTAATTAAGTATTTTGAGTTACCACTACAAACTAAAATTAAAACTTTTTCAAGAGGAATGCGAATGAAAGTTGCTTTAACGATTGCACTTTCTCATGATGCGAAGTTATTAATTTTAGATGAAGCAACAGCGGGTATGGACGTTTCAGGAAGAGAAGAAGTAATGGAGCTTTTAGAAGATTTTGTTGCGCAAGGTGGAGGTATCTTAATTTCATCTCATATATCTGAAGATATTGAACATTTAGCGGATAAATTAGTGTTTATGAAAGATGGACGAATGATTTTAACTGAACAAAAAGATATACTGCTAGCACAATATGGAATTGTAACGACGGAAGATAAAGATGTTAAAATTCCCGATCATTTAGTTATTGCTTCTAGATTATCAAAGGGTAAATATCAAGTTTTAGTTAAAGATTATGCAGAAATTGAAAATGTAGAGCCTTTAAAACACATAGATGACGCAACAAAAATCATAATGCGAGGTGAAGTATAATGAAAGGTATGTTACTAAGTAGTTTTTATGCAACGAGAAAGCAAACATATATTTATTTTATAGTCGCTATCATAGCTGCGGGATACTTTGCAGTATTTAATCCGTTTATGAGTTCTGCAATGGCTGGGGTTATGTTAATCACACCCATTACTGATAATATTAAACATGAAAAAGACTCTAGATGGATGTACTATGTATCTACTTTGCCAGTTAAACGAAGTGATTATATTAAGTCATACTTTGTCTTTTATTTAATCTTATTCGGTGCAAGTTTAATGATTGGATTAGTTGTGACTACGATTGTGACCCAAAGTGTGATGATTGGTATTATGTCATGTTTAATGAGTTTTGGAATCATAGGAGCGTACTCTATCATTTTCCCATTGACATTTAAATTTGGCGCTGAAAACTCCAATGTCATTATGATATTTGCATCTATACTACTACTTATTTCTTTCGTGGTCTTTTTCTTTATATATGGTATGGTTAGTGGTGCATCTGCATTAGAATTTGAAAAAATTAGCACTGAAGGGTGGCTAGTTGTCATTGCATATGCGGTCATTGGTATAGTTATAACAAGTGTTTCTTATATATTGTCTATTAAAATTTTTAACAAGCAAGAACTATAATTGTCGACCTTAGCGTGATGATAGTAGGTGAAATAATATTTAGAGCAGGTGATAAATCAGTACGATAGTCATCTGTTCTTTTTGTTGAGGAATGATGTGTAGAGATTGATAGGTGCATGTGTCATATCTTTATAATTGTCATCTGTCGTCCAATTTTTAAATACAGATTAAAATTTGTCGAATGATTTATGGGAATTGAAGTTTATATAGCAATTAATTTGTTTGTATAGTTAATTTAACTACACGTATCATTTGATGATTATATACGTTAATGATTTCCTTGGAAATATTTAAAAACCTCGATCATGTATCACAACTGAAATTTGTCAAAAAAGTATAATGTGAAGTTCGACACTTTTGGATTCAGTTCAAATACTTTGACCGAGGTAAATACTATTTAGTCATGTTTATTACGTAAACGTTGATTTTTAAAATAAATCAGCATGATACAGAAGGTTGCAATTGATACCGAGATAATCATTACTTGATCATGTCCTTTAAATAAAAGGCTGATAATATAAGACACAATGAGTATACCTAGTGAATAAGTAATATATTTTGCGTTGGTTAGTTCGTTATGGAAATAAGGTGTGATTAACCATAAACCAATATAGAAAATTAAAACGCTAATGTACATCATATTAATTTCAAAAAAGTCATTTAGTTTATTGTTATTACTAAAAACAATTGCAGCATTAATCACACCTAAAGCGATATTGATTAATAAATGCGTATATGACAAACGAAAGCCAATAGAAGTTAATTTATGATTAATATAATTTTCAGTAATAATCCAATATACACCAAAAAGGCTAATTAAAATCATGAATTGGAATATATAAATATAACTAAAATGATCAATGCTAAATGATGACGAAGCTAAACCAACAAGCACTTCACCAAAAATGATAATTGTTAATAAAGAAAAACGTTCTACTAGGTGCATCATATTAACAGGTGATAGCACGAGATACTTCTGGAATGGAATAAGTCCAGTTGCTGCAATGAATACGCCTAAAAATCCAGGGATATAATGGATACTTTGTGGCAGTACTAATGATAAAAATGATAAGAATGAAATTACAAAAGCTACAGTAGCAAAGGCTTGGCATGTACGCTTCTCGCCATAATCTAAACCGGTACGTATATGTAACAAGTACTGTAAACCAATACTTAGATACATAATTGCAACACATAAGAAGAATGGGAAGAATGTTTTTTCAAAGTCTGGATATAAACTATTAGATAGAAAGACCATGATAAACATGTTGAACATCATAAACGAAACGTCTTTAAATGTGACTTGACCAAATCGATTTGTAAAAAATGTTTGGTGAGACCACATTAACCATAAGAATAAACTCATGACGATATATTTGAAAAATAATTCAGCTGAAATAGAACCATTTTGTGTTGTTAAAATCACATGTGCTATTTTTTGAATTGCATAAACGAAGATTAAATCAAAGAATAGTTCATGAAATCCTGCACGTTTTTCAGATAAATGTTTTGGCGTTAATGTATTAACCATGAAAATTTAACTCCTTTTGGATGTATAATTAATTTTTTAAGTATACTATGCTTCTATTATAGTGAAAAGGGGCTTTTTAAATTTCAGTATCGATGAAACGTTTGAAATAGTTGATATGGAGATAGTTTCGAAATTGATGACATTATAGTTGTTGTAACGATGGATGTGAAGGTATAACGAAGTCAACAGTCATAAAGTGGCGCCATAATTAACTGGAAAATAATCATAGCGTTGTACCTGATTGTAATGAAAATTTGTGGTAAATTAATTAATAATTTTGTACTATAGATGAGGATGATAGAGCAAAAATTAAAGTGTGAATTGTTAGGATGAAAACGGTTGCGTTTCTAATTGCCCAATCAAATTACTACATTGTATAATATGTCTTGTTGAATGAATAACAAGGATTGAAAATGTAATATCGGTAGCAATAGGATTCATTAATTGTATGTTAATGAAGTGTTGGTTCATAAGACATGTTAGTTATAAAAATTGTATATATCATAAGGAGATGAATATTCCATGACGAAAGTCGTATTAGCAGCAGCATATAGAACACCAATTGGCGTTTTTGGAGGAGCATTCAAAGATGTACCAGCCTATGATTTAGGTGCGACTTTAATAGAACATATTATTAAAGAAACTAGTTTGAATCCTAGTGACATTGATGAAGTCATTATTGGTAATGTACTTCAAGCAGGACAAGGACAAAATCCAGCTCGTATTGCTGCTATGAAAGGCGGTTTGCCAGAAACAGTACCTGCATTTACGGTGAATAAAGTATGTGGTTCAGGATTGAAGTCAATTCAACTAGCGTATCAATCTATCTTGACTGGTGAAAATGATGTCGTGATAGCTGGTGGCATGGAGAACATGTCTCAATCACCAATGCTTGTCAATAACGGTCGCTTTGGTTTTAAGATGGGTCATCAAACGATGATTGATAGCATGGTATATGATGGATTAACGGATGTATTTAACCAATACCATATGGGTATTACTGCTGAGAATTTAGTAGAACAATATGAAATTACAAGAGAAGAACAAGATACATTTGCTGTTAATTCTCAAAGAAAGGCGGCAAATGCGCAACAAAATGGTGGATTTGACAGTGAGATTGTTCCGGTATCAATTCCACAACGTAAAGGTGAACCAATCGTTGTTTCAAAAGATGAAGGTGTTCGAGGAAATGTCTCTATTGAAAAATTAAGTCGTTTAAGACCAGCTTTCAAAAAAGATGGGACGGTTACAGCAGGTAATGCATCAGGAATTAATGATGGGGCTGCTATGATGTTGGTAATGTCAGAAGACAAAGCCAAAGAATTAAATATTGAACCATTAGCAGTAATTGATGGTTTTGGAAGTCATGGTGTAGATCCTTCAGTTATGGGTATTGCACCAGTAGGAGCTGTAGAAAAAGCATTAAAACGCAGTAATAAAGAGCTGAGCGATATTGATGTATTTGAATTAAATGAAGCATTTGCAGCTCAATCATTAGCTGTAGATCGTGAGTTGAAATTGCCAAAAGAAAAAGTAAATGTTAAGGGTGGTGCCATTGCATTAGGGCATCCAATAGGGGCATCAGGTGCTAGAGTATTAGTAACGTTATTACATCAATTAAATGATGAAGTTGAAACTGGATTAACATCATTATGTATTGGTGGCGGACAAGCAATCGCTGCAGTTGTTTCGAAATATTAATAATTAGAAAACAGGTTATAGCAACAGTGTTGGATACACGTTGAAATAACCTGTTTTTATTTGTTTATGGATTCACTGATTTAGTAGTGTACATTAGTTATTTGATGGTTTGATTGCAAATGCTCTAACTGGGAATCCAGGCGCATCTTTTGGTTTAGGACTGATGGCGTAAATGATGGCGCCACGAGTTGGCAATTGATCTAAATTAGTTAACAACTCAACTTGATACTTATCTTGACCAAGAATATAGCGTTCGCCAACTAAATCGCCGTTTTTTACAACGTCCAGAGATGCGTCAGTATCGAATGTTTCATGACCAACAGCTTCAACTTGACGTTCTTCAATCAAATACTTCAAAGCATCTAATCCCCAACCTGGTGCATGTTGTTGTCCATTAGCATCTTTATTTTCAAATTTCTCGATATTAGGCCAACGTTTTGACCAATCTGAGCGAAGAGCAACAAATGTACCTGGTTCAATTGTGCCATGTTCTTTTTCCCATGCTTCTATATATGCACGTGTTACGATGAAATCATTGTTATTCGCTACTTCTTTTGAAAAGTCTAATACGATTAAAGGTAATACCAATTCTTTTAAATCAATATCTTCTAAATATCGTTTGTTTTCAACGAAATGTATGGGCGCATCAATATGTGTGCCATATTGCGTTACAATATTCCAACGTTGTACATAGAAACCATGATCTTTAACAGTAAATAAAGTTGATACTTCGCCTTTTTCAAATTCACTAAAACGTGGAATTTCAGGATCAAACGTATGCGTTAAATCTACCCAAGTTGCTTGTTTTAAAGTATTTAATTGTTGCCATAAAGGATATTGTGTCATAAAATCACCCGTTTTTAGAATATTATATGATAATTGTGCCGATTATTCTTGACGTTTGGCTTTAACTGCATTCACAAGTACAGTCAATGCATCTTTAACTTCTTCTTCTTTTCTTGTTTTTAAACCGCAGTCAGGGTTAACCCAGAATAATGAGCGGTCGATTTGTTGTAATGAACGATTAATTGCTGTCGTAATTTCTTCTTTTGTTGGAATACGTGGGCTATGAATATCATATACGCCTAATCCAATACCTAAATCATAGTTGATATCTTCAAAGTCTTTGATTAAATCACCATGGCTACGAGATGTTTCAATTGAAATAACATCGGCATCTAAATCATGAATAGCATGAATGATTTGACCAAATTGAGAATAACACATATGTGTATGGATTTGTGTTTCATCTCGAACTGATGACGTTGCAAGTTTAAATGATAACACGGCATCTTTAAGGTATTGTTCATGATATTCAGAGCGTAATGGTAAACCTTCGCGCAGAGCAGGTTCATCAACTTGAATAACTTTGATTCCTGCAGCTTCAAGTGCTAACACTTCTTCGTTAATTGCTAAAGCAATTTGATCTTGAACAACTTTACGTGGTAAGTCGACACGTTCAAATGACCAATTCAGAATCGTTACAGGTCCTGTTAACATACCTTTAACAGGTTTGTCAGTTAAACTTTGTGCATATACTGTTTCGTCCACAGTTAATGGTGCTGTCCATTTAACATCACCATAAATAATTGGTGGTTTTACTGCACGTGAACCATATGATTGAACCCAACCAAATTTTGTTACTAAGAAGCCTTGTAATTTTTCGCCAAAGAATTCAACCATGTCATTACGTTCAAATTCTCCATGTACTAACACATCTAAGCCGATATCTTCTTGAATTTTAATCCATCGAGCAATTTCATTTTTTAAGAATGTTTCATAAGCTTCATCTGTAATGCGTTTGTTTTTCCAATCTGCACGATATTTACGAACTTCACGACTTTGCGGGAATGACCCAATTGTTGTTGTTGGTAAATCTGGTAAGTTCAAACGTTTTTGTTGTTGCTCAATACGTTGTGCAAATGGTGATTGTCTAGAAGTGCGTACACTATCAAAATCATAATCTAAGTTTTTAAATGATTGATTTTGGAATCGTTCATATCGCGCTTTAAATTTATCATATTTTGCATTATCACTTTGGTTGAACAATCGACGTAATGCATCTAGTTCATCTAATTTTTCAGTCGCAAAGCTTAATCCTTCGCCAACACTTGCATCTAATGTTTCATCATCTAATGATACTGGGACATGTAATAATGAAGAAGAAGGTTGGATAACAAGATCATTAGTATACGCTAATAATTTATCGATTAAGATTTTTTTAGCTTCAATGTCACTTGCCCATACATTACGTCCATCAATGATTCCAGCATATAATGTTTTTGACTTATCAAAATCGCCAGCTTCAATCTGTTCAAGGTTATAGCCATTATCGTGAACAAAGTCTAAACCTAAACCGCCCACAGGTAATGAACTTAAAAATTTAATGTGAGCGCGTTCGAAGTATGTTTGAATAACTAATTTTTTAACAACGCCAGCTTTTTCAAAATAATCATAAGCTTCGCGTGTAATATCTTCATAGCTTTCACTATCATCAGTAACTAAGATAGGTTCATCCACTTGAATATACTCAGCACCTGCATCAATTAATGACTCAAACACTTCCTTATAAAGTGGTAATAATGTTTTAACTTTTTCTTCAAAAGTTTGATGACCACCTTTTGATAATTTAACAAAAGTAATTGGACCAACAATGACAGGGTGAGCGTTAACGTTAAGAGATTGTGCATATTTAAAACGATCTAGTAATACGTTGCGACTTACTTTAGGTTCAACGTTGTCCCATTCAGGTACGATATAGTGATAGTTTGTGTTAAACCATTTAATAAGTGCACTTGCAACATGCTCTTTATTACCACGAGCAATATCAAATAGTAAATCATCATCGATAGTTCTTCCTTGGAAACGTTCTGGAATAATGTTGAATAGTAATGACGTATCTAGAATATGATCATATAAAGAGAAGTCACCAACTGGGATACTATCTAAATGGTAGTATTTTTGTAACAATAAGTTCTCTTTATGAAGGTCAGTAAGAGTTTGATCTAATTCTTCTTTAGAAATCTTTTTTGCCCAATAACTTTCGATGGCCTTTTTCCATTCTCTTTTTCTACCTAATCTTGGGAATCCTAAATTTGATGTTTTAATAGTTGTCATAATATTGCCTCCTTGTGAGCAGTAATAGATTTTGAGTATGCTGCAAGTTCTAATGAATCTTCGACATTTTGGAACGGTGTAATAATGTATAAACCATTGAAATATTCGTGAACAGTATCAATTAAGTCTTTAGATAGTTTTAAACTTAGTTCACGTGTTTTGGCTTTATCATCTTTAACTGCTTCAAACTGTTGTAAAATTTCGTCTGACATCTTGATGCCTGGCACTTCATTATGTAAAAAGAGTGCATTTTTGTAACTTGCGATAGGCATAATGCCTATGAAAAATGGTTTGTTCAAGTGCTTAGTGGCATGGTAAATTTCAATAATTTTCTCTTTGCTGTACACGGGTTGCGTTATAAAATAAGACATTCCGCTTTCTATCTTTTTCTCTAAACGTTTCACGGCGCCATCTAATTTTCGAACGTTAGGATTGAAGGCGCCAGCGATGTTGAAGTGTGTACGTTTCTTCAGCGCATCACCATCAGTGTTAATACCTTGATTGAATCTAAGTGCGAGTTCAGTTAATCCTTTAGAATTAACATCATAAACATTTGTTGCACCAGGTAAGTGACCAACTTTTGAAGGATCACCAGTTATTGCTAAAATTTCGTTAACGCCAATGAGCGATAATCCAAGTAGGTGGGACTGTAAGCCAATTAAGTTACGATCTCGACATGTAATGTGTACGAGTGGCTCGATATTGTAATATTGTTTAATTAAGCTAGCGGCAGCAATATTACTAATTCTGACAGTCGCTAATGAATTGTCGGCTAGTGTTACCGCATCTACATTAGCTTTATCGAGTTTAGCGATATTTTCAAAAAATCTATCAGTATCTAAATGCTTCGGTGTATCCAATTCGATAATAACTGTTGGGCGTTCTTGAACTTTAGATGTTAAAGATTGTCTCACTTTATGTTGAGATGGATTGAAAAGTGCTTTCGTTGGTATCGGAATCACTTTCTTATCATTAACTGGTTTAAGTGACTGAATAGACTCTTTAATAAATTTAATATGTTCTGGTGTTGTACCGCAGCATCCACCTATTAAGCGAATGCCTTCACGAATTAAATTTTGAGCAACTTGACCGAAGTATTGTGCGTTGTCACTATACTTAAATTCACTATTTTCAATATCTAATAAGCTAGCATTTGGATAGCAAGATAAGTATGCTTGCTCTGGTAATTCAATGTGTGTAAAGGATTCTTGCATATGGTGGGGACCATGGTGACAATTGAGCCCTACGATGTTTGCGCCACATTGTACGAGTTGTTTTAATCCTTCGTTGATTGCTTGACCATTAACTAAATAATTTGTGTTTGATGCGGTTAATTGAGCAATGATTGGGATATCATATTTTTTTCTTGTACGTGTGATGACATTCGTTAACTCTTCCAAGTCATAATAAGTTTCGAAAAGTAAAGCATCAACGCCTTCTTCCACCAATGTGTCTATTTGGATTTCTGTATGATAAAGAATTGTTTGTAAACTGATATCTTCTTGCTTTATACCTCTAAAACCACCGACTGTACCTAATATAAACGTATCTTTATTTGAAGCTTTCTTTGCGATACGTACTGCAGCTTGATGAATATCTTTGACTTTATCTTCAAGACCAAAGCGCTTTAATTTTTCGAAATTTGCGCCGTAAGTATTCGTTTGAATGACATCAGCACCAGCTTCTATATAAGAACGATGGATGCGTTCAACTTTATCAGGATGGCTAAGGTTATATGCCTCTGGACAGGTATCTAAACCTTCAGAGTATAATATGGTTCCAATAGCGCCATCAGCTACCAAAACATTATCTTTCAATTGTGTGAGGAATTGACTCATTGAATGCCTCCTTTAATGCGTATTTGATGTCAGCAATAAGCTCATCAGGATCTTCCAAGCCTACACTCAATCGGAATAATCCGAATGTAATACCACGTGCTTCTCTTACTTTTTCAGGTAATGCTGCATGTGACATTGTTGCTGGATGTGATAGTATCGTTTCGATACCTCCAAGACTTACTGAGACAAGTGGTAATGTTAAAGCATCAACGAATTGTTGAGCTTTAGATTCATCCTTTAAACGTAAACCGATAACGGCACCACCATTTTCTGCTTGTTCTAAATGAGCAGAATTGAGACCTGGATAATAAACCTCTGAAATTTCTTCTTGTTCTATTAAAAATGACACGATTTTTTGAGCATTTTCGACTGATTGTTTAAATCTAATCGGGAATGTTTTTAAATGTTTAGCTAGCATCCAACTATCTTGAGCTGATAGCATGTTTCCAGTTCCATTTTGAATTAAATATAGTGCCTCACGAATTGCCTCATTATTAGTAATAACCGCGCCGGCAATGAGATCACTATGTCCGCTTAAAAATTTAGTGGCACTGTGTATAACGATGTCAGCTCCTAGTAATAAGGGCGATTGACCTAACGGCGTCATAAATGTATTGTCAACGGCAACAAGTAGTTGATGCTTTTTGGCTATTTTAGAAACAGCTTTGATATCGGTAATTTTAAAACAGGGATTCGATGGTGTTTCAATATAAATTAATTTAGTGTTGGATTGAATGGCACCTTCGATTTGTTCAACCTTTGTTGTATCAACAGTTGTAAACTCGATGTTGAAACGATTTAAAATTTGCTCGGTGAGACGGAATGTACCACCGTATACATCATCTGGTAAAATAACGTGATCACTGGCTTTAAGCGTTAGAAGTACAGCTGAGATTGCTGCAATTCCTGATGCAAAAGCAAAAGCAAATTTTCCGTGTTCTAATCGTGCTAGTTTCTCTTCTAAAAGCTCGCGATTAGGGTTACCACTTCTTGCATAATCGTATTTAACATTGTCACCAAGACGTTTTTGATGGAATGTTGAAGAATCGTATAGTGGTGGATTAGCTGAATGATATTCCACACCTCTACGCCAATCGAATATCACTTCTGTTTCTTTTGAAAGTGTCATACAATCTCTCCAATCTGAGCCTTTTCTAATGCTTGGATGATATCGCGTTCGATGTCTTCATAATTTTCAACGCCTAATGATAAGCGAATTAAATACTCATCAATGCCACGTTTATCTTTCTCAGCATCTGGCATATCAACATGTGTTTGTGTATAGGGAAATGTCACAAATGTTTCTGTTCCTCCCAAACTTTCTGCAAAAATACAAATATCTAAATTTTCTAATAATTTAGCGACGCTATAGGCCTTGTTAAGCCGTAAACTAAGCATTCCTGTTTGTCCGCTATATAGTACTTCGTCAATTGCTTGTAAAGATTTACATTTTTCAGCAAGCCTTCTTGCATTTGATTGTGCACGTTCAATTCGTAGATGTAGAGTTTTAAGACCACGTAACAACAAATAGCTATCTATTGGCGAGAGTGTTGCGCCAGTCATGTTGTGAAAATCAAACAATTGTTGTGCTAAGTCATCATCTTTAACTGTGACTACACCAGCTAGCACATCGTTATGTCCGCCAATATATTTTGTAGCTGAATGTAAGACGATATCCGCACCATCTGCTAAAGGCGTCGAAAGATAAGGTGTTAAAAAGGTATTGTCGATAATAGATAATAAACCTTTTTCTTTACAAAGCTGGTAATATAGCTTCACGTCGATGGCAATCATTTGTGGATTAGATATTGGTTCAATGAACAACGCTACAGTTTTATCTGTTATATGATTTAGAACTTGTTCATAGTCTGTAAAATCAACGTATTTAAATTTGATATCATACTGTTGTTCGTAGAATTCAAATAATCTAAATGTGCCTCCATATAAATCAAATGAAACTAAGATTTCATCGTGTGGCTTAAATAAATTACATATTAATTGGATTGCAGACATTCCACTTGATGTGGCAAATGATGCAACACCTTGTTCTAACTTTGCAAAACAGGTTTCAAATGTTGAGCGGGTGGGATTTTTAGTTCGTGTGTAATCAAATCCAGTTGATTGTCCTAGTTTAGGATGTTTGTATGCAGTTGATAGATGGATTGGATTCGCTATAGCACCAGTTGAATCATCTGTTAATGTGATTTGTGCTAACTGAGTATCCTTCATATTAATACCTCCTGTAAGTTAAAATAAAAAAGCTTCCGTCCTTCGTACCCGAATGAATCGGATAAAAAGGACGAAAGCTTGAGTTTCGCGGTACCACCTTTATTTGTTATTCCATCGCTGAAATAACCTTATTCAGTACGCATTTAATGTAAATATGCTTACTGAACAATTATCACAATTTAAAGTTACTAAGTAAGGGGATAGTATCGTGATATCTCATACTTATTAAACAAAAATTGTGCGTAAAGAATCCAGTACGCCATTTAACATCAATGTTAATACTGTATCGCTATAACGGGCGAACCCGTAGACACCTCATATTGGTATCAACACTCCAAGGCCATTTTCAAACACGCTTTCAAAATCTTCTCTCAGCTATTAAAGACTCTCTGTATAAGCAGGGTGTGTTTTACTTTCCTCTTTATAGTGTTTACGTTTCATTAAACTGTTATAAGATATTAATTAGCTTACAGAGTAAAAAATGATTTGTCAACAATTATTCAGAAAATTTTGATTTAAAAGTTAATTTGTTTATGAAATTGTGTTTGGTATTGTGGAGTTGTAAAAATAAAGGTTTTAAAAAATAAAGTGTGGTTAATGGTTGTCTGACTCATTTAGAATACATAAAATATATTTAACTGTTGTTATTAAATAAAAAGTGATGTGATTGAATTGTCAAAAAGTGAAGATCAACGTATTACAAAAACAAAAGGTGAGCAAATAAAGCAAATAGATATAACTGAAATTAAACCGAATCCATATCAACCGAGAAAAACATTTGATGAAAATCATTTAAATGATTTAGCTGATTCAATTAAACAATATGGTATTTTACAACCGATTGTGCTCAGAAAAACAGTGCGTGGTTATTATATTGTCGTAGGTGAAAGAAGATTTAGGGCTTCGAAAATTGCGGGTCTTAAACATGTTTCTGCG
Organism: Staphylococcus argenteus; assembly: GCF_000236925.1. NCBI lineage: Bacteria > Bacillati > Bacillota > Bacilli > Caryophanales > Staphylococcaceae > Staphylococcus > Staphylococcus argenteus. Next base: position 388,528 of record NC_016941.1, read on the forward strand.
ATTATTAAAGAGTTAACAGATGAAGATATGATGGAACTTGCAGTAATAGAAAATTTACAACGTGAGGATCTAAATGCGATTGAAGAAGCTGAAAGTTATCAACGCTTGATGACTGATTTAAAAATTACACAACAAGAAGTAGCTAAACGGTTAAGTAAGTCACGCCCTTATATAGCAAATATGCTGAGATTATTGCATCTCCCTAAAAAGATTTCAGATATGGTAAAAGATGGACGACTTACAAGTGCACATGGACGCACGTTGTTGGCTATTAAAGATGAACAACAAATGCTGAAACTGGCGAGAAAGGTCGTTAAAGAAAAATGGAGTGTTAGGTTTTTAGAAAATTATATTAATGAAATGAAGAAAATGACTTCAAAACTCGAAACAAGTAATGTGGATGTATCTAAACCTAAATTTATTAAGCAACAAGAACGTCAACTGAGAGAACAGTATGGTACCAAAGTAGATATATCAATAAAAAAATCAGTTGGTAAAATCTCATTTGAGTTTGATTCACAAGAAGATTTTCTGAGAATAATTGAACAATTAAATCGAAGGTATGGTAAATAGTTACACAATTTTATATAATAACTCTTTGTGCAAGTTTAATCAGTTAGCATTTGACTCTATATATATTGAGACTTCGGTAGGTTGGAAGTATATAAAATTATGAATACAATATTGATATATCATATAGAAGGGAGTAACGCTTATTATGGATCAAGTTATGAGTATTATTTCATCACTATTCGAACCATTAACTAAAATTGAAACATATGAAAGTGTCGCTACTAAATTAGCGATGATAATTATATATATTATCGTTGCATTAATCGTAATTAAAATACTTGATAAAATGATTGAACAGGGATTTAAAATACAAAATAAAAGTAAAAAGAGTAATAAAAAGCGCTCTAAAACTTTAATATCACTTGTTCAAAATGTAGTGAAGTATATCGTTTGGTTTATTGTTATTACGACGATTTTAAGTAAATTTGGTATTAGTGTTGAAGGTGTTATTGCAAGTGCTGGTGTCGTAGGTTTAGCAGTAGGTTTTGGTGCTCAAACCATTGTTAAAGACGTTATTACTGGATTTTTTATTATATTTGAAAGCCAATTCGATGTAGGTGATTATGTTAAAATAAACAATGGTGGTACGACTGTGGCAGAGGGAACGGTTAAATCAATAGGACTTCGTTCAACACGAATCAATACAATTTCGGGAGAATTAACAATTTTACCAAATAGTAGTATGGGAGAAATAACGAACTACTCAATTACAAATGGTACAGCTATCGTTAAAATTCCCGTGTCTGTCGATGAAAATATTGATAATGTTGAGAAGAAATTAAATAAATTATTTACATCACTGAGAAGTAAATACTATTTATTTGTAAGTGATCCTGTTGTGATTGGTATTGATGCCTTTGAAGATACTAGAGTAATATTAAGAGTTTCAGCAGAAACAATACCGGGTGAAGGGTTCTCCGGTGCTCGTATTATTCGTAAAGAAGTACAAAAAATGTTTTTACAAGAAGGTATTAAAACACCTCAACCAATTATGACTGCTTATAATCATAGTGAAAACGGTGTTTAGTAGTTTATAATACATGGAGGTCATATTTAATGGCGTCAAAATATGGAATAAATGATATAGTAGAAATGAAAAAACAACATGCGTGTGGAACAAACCGTTTTAAGATTATTAGAATGGGTGCAGACATAAGAATTAAATGTGAAAATTGTCAAAGAAGTATTATGATTCCACGTCAAACGTTTGATAAAAAACTTAAAAAAATCATCGAATCTCATGATGATACACAAAGATAGGAGAATGATTAATGGCTTTAACAGCAGGTATCGTTGGATTGCCAAACGTTGGTAAATCAACATTATTTAATGCAATAACAAAAGCAGGCGCTTTAGCAGCGAACTATCCATTCGCTACGATTGACCCTAATGTAGGGATTGTAGAAGTGCCAGATGCTAGACTACTTAAATTAGAAGAAATGGTTCAACCTAAAAAGACACTGCCAACTACATTTGAATTTACTGATATCGCTGGTATTGTAAAAGGTGCTTCAAAGGGTGAAGGATTAGGCAATAAATTCTTATCACATATTAGAGAAGTAGATGCGATTTGTCAGGTTGTTCGTGCATTTGATGATGATAACGTAACTCATGTTGCTGGTCGAGTAGACCCTATTGATGATATTGAAGTTATTAATATGGAATTAGTACTTGCAGACTTAGAATCTGTTGAGAAACGCTTGCCTAGAATTGAAAAATTGGCACGTCAAAAAGATAAAACTGCTGAGATGGAAGTACGCATTTTAAACACAATTAAAGAAGCTTTAGAAAATGGAAAGCCTGCCCGCAGTATTGACTTTAATGAAGAAGATCAAAAATGGGTTAATCAAGCGCAACTACTGACTTCTAAAAAAATGCTTTATATCGCTAATGTTGGTGAAGATGAGATTGGTGATGACGATAATGACAAAGTAAAAGCGATTCGTGAATATGCAGCACAAGAAGATTCAGAAGTAATCGTTATTAGTGCGAAAATTGAAGAAGAAATTGCTACATTAGATGATGAAGATAAAGAAATGTTCTTAGAAGACTTAGGTATTGAAGAACCAGGATTAGATCGATTAATTAGAACAACTTATGAATTACTTGGATTATCAACATACTTTACTGCTGGTGTGCAAGAAGTTCGTGCTTGGACATTTAAACAAGGTATGACTGCACCTCAATGTGCTGGTATCATTCATACTGATTTCGAACGTGGATTTATCCGTGCAGAAGTAACAAGCTATGATGATTATGTACAATATGGTGGCGAAAGTGGTGCTAAAGAAGCGGGTAGACAACGATTAGAAGGTAAAGAATACATTATGCAAGATGGCGATATCGTTCATTTCAGATTTAATGTATAAACGATATAGTGAGGTTAATTAAATATTAGCTACGTAAAAGAGGCGGAATCAAAAGTTCGCCTCTTTTAATTATGTTTATAATCTATTAAAAGAATGGAATAATTTTACTAGCGCTGATAATATCTTGAGTGCTGAAAAATTGTTTGCCTTCGCCGGTATAAGCAGGCTCTAAAACAAGATTTGCCTTTGCACAATAAAGCCATTCAGGGTGAACGCCACTATTAAGTATCTCTTGGAATTCTTGAAAATCTTTAGACCAATCAATATCTAAATTCATTCCTTACCACCTCACAACCATTATAGAACATGTGTTCGTATTTGTGAAGTATATTTTTAAAAATATCATAGAAAATTTCAAATGCATTAATGTCAAAAATGATATGGAGAGTAGTTTGAATTATTATTGTAAAAAGTAATGGCGCATGATATAATTCTTTATTGTGAGTAATGAAAATTATTCCTTGCTTATCTGTTTTAATATTGATAAGCCGTATAGACCACAAGGAGGTGCAAATATAAAATGAGAACATATGAAGTTATGTACATCGTACGCCCAAACATTGAGGAAGATGCTAAAAAAGCGTTAGTTGAACGTTTCAACGGTATCTTAGCTACTGAAGGTGCAGAAGTTTTAGAAGCAAAAGACTGGGGTAAACGTCGCCTAGCTTACGAAATCAATGATTTCAAAGATGGCTTCTACAACATCGTACGTGTTAAATCTGATAACAACAAAGCTACTGACGAATTCCAACGTCTAGCTAAAATCAATGACGATATCATTCGTTACATGGTTATTCGTGAAGACGAAGACAAGTAATAATTAGAGGGGGCGTTTAAATGCTAAATAGAGTTGTATTAGTAGGTCGTTTAACGAAAGATCCGGAATACAGAACCACTCCCTCAGGTGTGAGTGTAGCGACATTCACTCTTGCAGTAAATCGTACATTCACGAATGCTCAAGGGGAGCGCGAAGCAGATTTTATTAACTGTGTTGTTTTTAGAAGACAAGCAGATAATGTAAATAACTACTTATCTAAAGGTAGTTTAGCTGGTGTAGATGGTCGCTTACAATCCCGTAATTATGAAAATCAAGAAGGTCGTCGTGTGTTTGTTACTGAAGTTGTGTGTGATAGCGTTCAATTCCTTGAACCTAAAAATGCACAACAAAATGGTGGCCAACGTCAACAAAATGAATTCCAAGATTACGGTCAAGGATTCGGTGGTCAACAATCAGGACAAAACAATTCGTATAATAACTCATCAAACACGAAACAATCTGATAATCCATTTGCAAATGCAAACGGACCGATTGATATAAGTGATGATGACTTACCATTCTAATAAAAATTAACGAAATTAAAGCGAAAAAATTATCAAAGGAGGCACACAATCATGGCAGGTGGACCAAGAAGAGGCGGACGTCGTCGTAAAAAAGTATGCTATTTCACAGCAAATGGTATTACACATATCGACTACAAAGACACTGAATTATTAAAACGTTTTATCTCAGAACGCGGTAAAATTTTACCACGTCGTGTAACTGGTACTTCAGCTAAATATCAACGTATGTTGACTACAGCTATCAAACGTTCTCGTCATATGGCATTATTACCATATGTTAAAGAAGAACAATAATATATAATTTATTGTCAAACCCCGCAGGCATAGGCTTGCGGGGCTTTTTGTGTTTTGGGATATAGAAAAAGGGCAAAAAAGGATGATGTGAGTGTTTTGTGTTCGGAATTTGCACAAAGATATGTTAATATCGCAAAAATAATATGAATTTAGATGCATAAAAAAGAACTACGCATTTTAAATAAAATGCATAGCTCTTCTTTTTCTTGCATACGAATTAAAATAACTCGCGAGACCTATAAGTCTCTTTCCTCACTAGATAGTTTATACTTTTGGTCTGTTGAAGTCAATAATTTTATCTAAAGCTATAAAAAATCTTTTGATAGCTAATGCATTATTATAATAGCTTTCGTTTCTTTTATATCGCTTTTGAAGTTGGTCCAAATCGTGATATCTTGCTTGGATAATTGCATTACTACAAACTTGATTATGTAATTCTAGCGTAGCGAAAGTATCTATGAAATTTTTTATTCCGAACATGTTTCTAGATATGCCTATATTATTCCCTTTTTCAAATAAATATTGAGGAGATCTACTGTCATAATTTAGATTTGCTATGATGGGTTGGTTATGAGCTGATTTGTTTCTTATGTTTTTAACTAAAGGCATTAAAATATTAGCAATTCTCAATTCTTCGTCATTGTACTTCTTGTAATAGAAGTTGAGAAACGAAACGAATTGACCTAGTTGCATGAATTCAATGCAAACCCATGCGGGTGGATTTTGATAGTATTTATTCAACTTCTCGGGTAGTTGCCCTCTTTTATTCATATGCTTGAATATTTCGTTTTTATTTTTGATTTTGGTTTCCATAACTTCTTCTGGTGTTCTTGAATTTGTGTCAAAATTTGAATTGTTATATGATTTATCAATACATAAGAACTCATCTATTATTTTATAACCATCTTCTTGGTTATTTTCTGTTATTAGTTTTAAGACTAGACACTTTAAACTATGTTCAATATCTAAAGTTATATGCAACATTGTGTATCTTAATTTCATATCTATAGTTGCTAAATCTGATAAATAAGCAAATTCTATGAAATAGCCACCATTCTTTTTTTCGAAATTTTTTCGGAAATAAGCTAGTTTGAAGAAGTAATTATTTTTTCTAAGAATTTCATTTGCTTTTTCGGTGTCAATAATATTAAAAAATATATTCATCTGTTTTAATTTCGCTATTTGCTCATCAAAATTGAGCATAGGCTTAATTTCTGCTAGTGTATCATCTTTTTCCAATATTAACTCCCCAATCGTTCAAATTTATTCATCATATCTTTCGCCATCTGATTAGTAACATGTGTGTATATCTCTAGATTTTTTATAATCTGAATGACCTACATGCTCTTGCATTGCTTTTAACTTAATTCCTAATTGAGCAAGTGTAGATATATGTGTGTGATGTAATGTGTGCGATGTAATGTGTGCGTTGTTACAGACTTCTTAATGGAACTAAATTCAGTTGTCTCTTTGATAGTGCCCCCTTTAATAATGTTGCTAATTTTGTTCGAGTCGATAGGGCCACCAGCTGCACTATAGCTTTTACCATTTTATAATTGCGTTTTATCGTTGGATGTTTTTTTATACTTAATTACATAGTCGAAACAATCCAGTAACTCCTTAACTTCATTATCTTCTAATGTGTTATTACGTTTAGCTAGTAACTCCAGGCTGGGACATAAATCAATGTTCTAGAGTCTATAATATTATATTGGCAGTAGTTGACTGAATGAAAATGCGCTTGCAACAAGCTTTTTTAAATTCTAGTCAACCTTGCCGGCGGGGCCCCAACACAGAGAAATTGGATTCCCAATTTCTACAGACAATGCAAGTTGGCGGGGCCCCAACATAGAAGTTGACGGAAAGTCAGCTAACAAAAATGTGCAAGTTGGGGTGGGACAACGAAATAAATTTTGTGAAAATATCATTTCTGTCCCACTCCCATCTCCTACGATTAGTCAAGTCTTTATCTTTAAAATAAGCATTACTAAATTAGCCCGTTCAATTTAATTTTTTTGAATAAGGTGTTACACTGTATTTGATTGTACGGTTGGCTAATGTGGGGACATTTGATAATCGTACAATTTTTGATTCATTACTAAATAATGAATCGTTTTTAAGAGACGATTAATACAAGCGATGACGGCAGTCTTGTGAGCTTTCTCATGAGGCTGTTTTCTTAGCTTATAGTAATAATCGACTACATGATTGTCATAATGATGCTGCCCTCTTATTATATTCATAACCACCCAAAACAGTAATCTTCTTGCTTTTTTATTGCCACGCTTATTAATTGTGTCTCTACTTTGCGTACTACCTGATTGATATCGTTTGATATCGATGCCTACAAATGCATTTAATTGTTTATTAGATTTAAATCGCGTAATATTTCCAAGTTCCCCAATAATCATAGCTGCAGATAGTTTTCCAATGCCTGGTATTGAATGAATATTTTCAAAACAATCAAGTTGTTGCGCCAATTGAATCATGTCTTCATCTAATTGTTTAAGATGTTGTATAGATTGTTTTAATTGTCTAATTAACAACCGTGCTTTTTCTACAAGAAATGAATGTCTATCGACATTCGGATAGCTTTCCCGAGCAATGTTAACCAATTGGTGTGCGTGATTTTCAGCTTTATTCATAGATAGACCTTTATCAGTCGAATTGAATATATAAGAAATAAGGGTATCAATATCCATATTTCTCACCATATCTGGATGAGTAAATCGTTCTGCGATGTTAAGTGCAATGATAGAGTATCGACTACTAAATAATTTTTCTAAACCAGGAAAAGTTTGATGAAGCTGTTCAACAATTTCAAATTTAAGCCGATTTTGTTCATTTTCAATTTCTAGATGAAAACGTGCACGCTCTCGCAACTCAAAGAAGATATCTCCATACATAGATATGGTTTCCGTTGCTTTTAAAGTAGGTGCTAATTGCGCAAGTTTATGTGCATCAGCTTGATCGGTTTTCCATGATCTTAAAGAACTTGTTCTGAATTTAGCTTCTAACGGGTTCATCTCAATATAATTAATTTGATTTACGCGACAAAATCGAGTCATACCTCTTGAATAAATACCAGTAGATTCAAAAATGATTTGTAGGTGGTCTAAATTATTCAAATACTTTAATAAATAATTATAACCATTTTTATTATTTTGAATGGTAAATTCTCTTTGAAATTGATCGTTATGATAATGAGCTACGGCACTACTTCTTTTACTAATATCAACACCTAAGTAATTGATAAATATAGCCTCCTTTAAAAAATTGAGAAGTGAGAACTTTACTTAACCTTTCTCATTTCATTTTCCTCTACACGGTTTCAAGAACCCAACATACTTCAAACGAATTTCAAAAGGCGAGAGTAAAGCTGACTTGTTTTTTTTACGGGTTTAAGACCCAAGGGAATGCACAGTCTACTCCTCTCTATAACTATAAAAAATAGCTATGAAAAAATCTATCGTCATAGATTTCTTCATAGCTAATCTTAGTATGTTTATTTTATCTATTACACATATAACTTTGAATTGCATACTATTTTAAATTAACAAATTCTATTCTCATAGATTTTGTTCAATTAAGTGTAGACGATTTATAGTTATTAAATTCAGAGTGGTAGCAAATTAAAGTTAATCAAGAGTTAAGATGAATTTAATTCATGAACACGACTATTATTTTTATAATTGTAGCAAATAAAGCTTTACATCAAGGAGGTAATTAAATATGTTCAAAAAACATCATTCTAAAAATTCAATCGTATTAAAATCTATTCTTTCGCTAGGTATCATCTATTCGGGAATATTTGGAATAAATTCAAAAGCAGATGCATCGATACAGGATTCCTCAAGTGTACATGATAAACAATTCCAAAAAGTTGAAGAAGTACCAAATAATTCAGAAAAAGCTTTGGTTAAAAAACTGTACGATAGATACAGCCAAAATACAATAAACGGAAAATCTAATAAATCTAGGAATTGGGTTTATTCAGAGAGACCTTTAAATGAAAACCAAGTTCGTATACATTTAGAAGGGACTTACACAGTTGCTGGCAGAGTGTATACACCTAAGAGGAACATTACGCTTAATAAAGAAGTTGTCACTTTAAAAGAATTGGATCATATCGTAAGATTTGCTCATATTTCTTATGGCTTATATATGGGAGAGCATTTGCCTAAAGGTAACATCGTAATAAATACAAAAGATGGCGGTAAATATACATTAGAGTCGCATAAAGAGCTACAAAAAGATAGGGAAAATGTAGAAATTAATACTGCTGATATAAAAAATGTAACTTTCGAACTTGTGAAAAGTGTTAATGACATTGAACAAGCTTGAAATTAAGTTAAATTAGTATATACAGCGTTTTATCGCTAATACTTTGAAAGTTAGGTAACTAAAGGTGCCTAGCTTTCTTTGTTATGACCTTCACCGTCATCATATAGAAAATTCTTTAATGACGTTTATGCCGAAATCTACAAAAATAATTTCTCTTTTATGGTTAATCAATATGTTTTTACATTCGGCAACCTTAAAATTAACTTCTTTCAATTCCATAATAAAGTCTCTATAAAATAACTTAGTTTAAAAACGATTCGTATCTTTCAGATTCAAATACCATCATTATCTCCTAATACTTACACTTTAATTACAATTATGTAAGTTGTTTTCAGTGATATCCTATTTTATATTTTGACAGAGGTGATTTTTTGAAAGCAATATTAAAAATACTTACATATATCGCTCTTATTTTTATTGGTGCTTATGCTGCATTATTTATTTTAAAAACGATAGATTCTCATGGTGTCACGGATCAATTTAACCCATTAGTAAAGGAAGATGATTCTTATGTTAAAACGACAGCGGTGTCTAGTAGGATTGATGAGCATCTTAGAAGTTATCGTCAAAATGCTTATAACAAAACAGGTGAGATGACACAGTTAACATATACTGCAACATATGATATAAAACCGAATAGATATTTGAAAATTACACATAAAGGTCATCATGTTGAAGCTTTTGAAGAAGTTGAAAAGAAAGAAGTACCTAGTAAAATATTGGAGAAATTGAGCCATTCATAGTGTGCTTATATTACAATATTCATTTTAAAAGTGAGAACGAACTAAAACAACGTCTAACAATAAATATAAAAAAATTTGTAATAATTATGAATATAATTAAAAACAAGGGGTAATACATTCTATATAGCATATAAGCTTTTGTTAAGAGTTTCAAAAAAAGGAAAAGAGAGTGATAGTATGAAATTAAAATCATTAGCAGTGTTATCAATGTCAGCGGTGATGCTTACAGCATGTGGCAATAATACTCCGAAAGATGAAACAAAATCGACAGAGTCAAATACTAATCAAGACACTAATACAACAAAAGACGTTATTGCATTAAAAGATGTTAAGACAAGCCCAGAGGAAGCTGTGAAAAAAGCAGAAGAAACATATAAAGGTCAAAAGTTGAAAGGAATTTCATTTGAAAATTCTAATGGTGAATGGGCTTATAAAGTGACACAACAAAAATCAGGTGAAGAATCAGAAGTACTGATTGCTGATAAAAACCAAAAAGTAATCAATAAAAAGACTGAAAAAGAAGATACAGTAAATGGAAATGATAACTTTAAATATAGTGATGCCGTAGATTACAAAAAAGCTATCAAAGAAGGACAAAAAGAATTTGATGGTGATATTAAAGAATGGTCACTTGAAAAAGATGATGGCAAACTTGTTTACAACATCGATTTGAAAAAAGGTAATAAAAAACAAGAAGTTACTGTTGATGCTAAAAACGGGAAAGTATTAAAGAGTGAACAAGATCACTAAAAAATTTCGTTGCATTAACGGATGTAAAATGTCTTAATTTATATTAATTAATAAAATACCCTCACAATATTATGCATAAGTCCTGTCTGACATAAAAGGATATATGACATACATATTGTGAGGGTTTAATAATATTTATTTATCCATGCGAATATCGACTTCTTCAAGATGTTTCTGATATTCTTTAACTTTACTTTCTAAAAACATTTCATATGGTGCATCAAAAAAGTCGGCTAAATGCATGGCATCTTTAAATTTAGGCTCATGGTGATGATTCTCCCATTCCCAAATTTGATGTGCTTCATATTTAGTACCATATTTTTCATTTAATTGTTGTGCTAATTCATCAATTTCTAAATTATGTTTAGTTCGTAAGTTATATAAAATATGCATATTCATTGTTATTTAACCTCATTTCTATGCTTTACTCATCAAGGATGCTAATAATATGTGTATATTCTATTCCTAAGATAAAAAATAATCAAGCTAAGAAATCGTAATTAAGAAAATGACACAAAATATAATATTTTCTGAGTAACAAATAACAATTAGCTATCGTTACATTGAATAATTTTGAAATTAAATCAATGACTGGAAAAAAATTTGAATAAAAATATTTTAGCTTTGTTTTAGAATTGCGATTAATGGGTACTACATAGAATAACGCAAAATAAATAGAAAAAGGAGACTGAGAATTATGTTTGGATTTATTGGAATGTTAATTGTCGGTGGCTTAATTGGATGGGCTGCTGGTGGCATTATGGGTAAAGATATCCCAGGAGGTATTTTAGGTAATATTATCGCAGGTATTATTGGATCATGGTTAGGTGGAACATTATTAGGACAATGGGGTCCTGAAATAGGTAGAATTTACATCTTACCAGCATTAATTGGTTCAATTATTTTAATCGCAATCGTAACTTTAATTTTAAGAGCTATGCGTAAATAATCAAATATTCAACGTAGGTTGAGTTAATATAAAGATGGCATTTAGTTGTCATCTTTTTTATTTGCGTGAAAATGTTCGATATGTATTATAATGTTGAAAAAAATAGGCAAGATAGGATAAAGCGTAATGAATTGATATGAGGAAAGGTTGGAATAATAAAAGTGAGTATAAGACAAATAAAAAAAGGATGACGTTGGGTTGCGCCATCCAGGAGTATTATGTTCATGAATATAAAAGACTGTGTAGTCATTTAAGAACTACACCCATATAGTAACACATCACTAGACTAAAGACAATACTATTTTCATTATTATTTATTTTAAAAGCAAATTAATTAAATATTATTAGAAAAATATTGAGGAACATCATTTCCATTTGGTTATTAGCAATGTTATGGTAAATATGAAATATAGAAGAAGAGGAGTAATAACATGACGATTTATTTAGTTAGACATGGAGAATCGAAGTCGAATTATGATAATAAACATTCGCGATCGTATTTTTGTGGTCAATTAGATGTACCGTTAACGAATACTGGTAAAGAAAGTGCAGACGGTTTATGCCAGTATTTTAAAGAAAAAAATATAGCACATGTATATGTGTCGGACTTATTAAGGACACAACAAACATTTGAACATATTTTTCCATATGACATTCCATCTACGACAACACCTTTATTAAGAGAACGTTCATTAGGTGTATTCGAGGGTGAATATAAAGATGATGTCAGTGTTAATTCGAAATATGAAAAATATTTTAATGATCCTAAGTTTAAAGATTTTCGTCATAGTTTTTCTCAAAAAGCGCCTGAAGGAGAGAGTTATGAAGACGTATATCAACGTGTGTCCCATTTTATGAATCATGTTGTTAGTGAAGATACTGAAGAAGATGATATCGTCATTGTTGCACATCAAGTTGTCATTCGTTGTTTGATGGTTTATTTTAACAAAGTTTCAAGAGAAGAAGCTGTCGATTTAAAAGTAGAAAATTGCAAACCATATATCATTGAATAGAAGTGTGAAGGTTCTGAAAAGCTGTGTTTTATAGCGGCCTTCAGAACCTTTTTTGTACTTGGAATTTAATGGGAATCATTCTTATCAACAGACTTACCACCAATAGCTAATGTGATAATTGAGCTTACGAACAAAATAATCGATGTTATAAATGATCCTACTGTAAAAGATGTAAACTGTGAGAGCGATAATATAAATGATAAAAAGAACCAAGAGATAGCACCTAGAATTTGTAAAATAGCAGAAGAAACTCTAAAACTCATATTATCGTATATAGCTAAAACAAGTGCAGGTAATGCGACTAATATCATCATAATGATGTTTAGGGTGAATAAATATGGCTGTTGAAAAGTTACTGTGTTTGGTCCTGTTGGATGCATGGCTGCTAAGAACAAGCAAACAATCGTCGATAAAATTGCTAAAATAATAAAAGTAATTCGAACTTTCATCATGACCATCCTTTGTTTATAGAGTCAATATAAGTATGAGATATGTTAGATATATAGTCAAATGCGTCAACTAATGGGGATTTTAGCATGGATAGAGAAATTAAGATCCATATAAATAAAAAATGCACCAAACAGTAATATGCTGCTTGATGCAATTGGTATAGTTTTGATTGAAATGTGTTGTCACATAGATGAGTCGCTTTAAAAGATAAAGAGTCGTCATGAATTATGGTTAATGTAATGATGTGTTACATGTCGGAACGATATTATTTCGTTACTTATCAATTACATCGCTATTGATACCTTTAGATTTTAAGAAATCTTTAATTTTATCTTGTTGCTTTTTATTAACATCACCGGCATATTTTGTTGGAACGTCGACCACATTGATTTTATTTTGTGGCTGATAATTAAGTTTCTCGATATCTTCATCAACATTTGCGATAGTGCTATTTAATGCTTTGAAATAATTCATAATTAAACCGACAGGCTTTTTATATTCTTTAGGAATATTGTTTTCAGTTACAAATTTCTTGAAATGTAAGTCGTTTTTAACAGCTAAATTAGACAAGTGACTTAATGTTTCTGCTTGTTTTTCAGTTACTTTTGTTTGACTGTCAATTTGTTTGTCGAGTTTGTGTTGCATAATATATTTGTTATCAAGTATATCGCTATTTACAGACAAATACTTTTCTATAGCTTGCTTCATCTCTGCATCACTAATATCACTATTTTTCTTATCTGAGTTAAAGATATCTTTTGTTTCTAATTTTTTAGCACTTTTAGGTGCATGGATGCCAGTACTAGAATGATGATCTTCGTTATCAGATTGATCGGACGCGCAACCTGTAAGAATTAATGTCGATGCTAAAAATGTACTTAGTAGTAATCTCTTTTTCATAATGTAATATAACTCCTTAGTTTATCTTTAATTGAAAAAATGTGTATTCATGTTTAATAGAGTAACGTTGAATTAGTGTGGAATGTCACGATGACCTTGCAATGACCATAGACGTAAATAATTACGTGCATGAGTTGCTTTTTCTATCAATAATGCGTCGTTTTGAACGTTGTTAAGGATAGCATTATCTATAAATAACTGCATAATTGGTTGAATCAATTCAGGCGTAGGTATCGTACGTAAAAGCATAATGATTTCATTCACATACTTTTCCTTCTCAATATCATTTGCCATGTTGATTTGCTTGCGTAGATAACTGGTAAACTCTTTAATCGCTTTATCAGATTTCAAATAGTGATGTCTATCATAATAGATTAATTCTTCAACAGAAGCTGGTACATAGTATCCTTCATCAGAAATATCAATGCCTGACGCCTCAGACTCGACAACATCAAATAACACAGGGTGAAAAACGAAGTCATCTTCAATATAATATAGCTCAGTACCAGCTAAAGTATCTAAGCTATATTGTAACTCTTCTTTACTAAAAGTAGCGTCATAAAATCGTTGTAATAGATATAGTAGATGATTAGTTGATAAAATACCATACAAGTTTACAGAACCAAGTATAATACGAAGAGGTAAAATATCTTTTTTATCTATTAATCCTTTTTTAATTTCAGAAATCAATTGAGTGATTGCATCATTTCTTAAGCTATCAGTTGTACCAAAGTCTTCAAAATCGTCATCTTTAATTAACATATCTAAGTCAACTTCGTCATCCATCATTGATAATTTTAACGCGTTTTCAAACTCTGATAAACTATTCTCAATTGTTTGTTCATTAACAAATTGATTTACAGCTTTCTTAATATCACCATTGCCGACTTGATTCACGAAATTTTCAATATGTTTACGCACGTCATTTGGTAAAATAAGACAATCATATTCAAAGTCGTAATAATAATAAAAATGACTAGTTAAAAAGTTATCGAAGTTTATTAATTGTAGCTTTTCAAATTCAATTAGTTCATTGTTTAATCGGTAGTTAGCATCATTTTCAAGTATGCTAGAAAGAATGTCAAACTCAAATAGAGTAGCATTAGAAAACACTTGTTCAATGATATGATTATTGTTGAAAAATGCTGACATAATTAATTCAACAAGATGTTGTTTATTTTTATTAGAAAATCCCTTGATACCATACTGTCTGCAAATTGACTTTAGCTCGTTATTAGTTTTTAACAGTAAAGCTTGTTCTAATGTGACGTCGTTTAAGCGCGTATGTTGTCTTACACGAAACACTTTTTCATTTAAATTCATATGGTTTATTGTATCTAACGATTCGAATTCACCATATGCATTATCTAGTACCTCTGAATTGATATATCTTAAAAAGAAATTATTTACAAAGAACTCATCTTCGTTAAGTTGATAAACAAAACCTAGGTGATTTGTTAGCTTTAAAATATTAACATCACGGCTATTTACGATTGTGACAGGGTTACCCTTAGATATTAATGTTTCTATAAATCTTTGTTCTGAATTATCCATATCATGATAAATTTTATGTATATTTTCAGTACGAAAAGCATGTATTGTGACTTCAAATCCTTCTTTTTGGCTCGATAAATTAAAATATTCACATGCGTTTTGTAATTTTTCAGGGTATATAAAATGAACGTCAATCATTTTTGCGCACCTCGTTGTATATATTAAGTTTATCATAACATGATTTTATGTCAGGATAAAAAAATAACAGCATCTTAACAAATGTAAGATACTGTCAGCGAAACAAAGAAAACTTTAGTTTCTGATAATATAGTCAAAGGCATTTAATGCTGCATTTGCACCTGCGCCCATTGAAATAATAATTTGTTTGTTCTTCTGATCTGTGACATCGCCAGCTGCAAATATACCAGGAACGTTTGTATTATTGTTGCGATCAATAACAATTTCACCACGTTCGTTTAATTCAACAGCATCTTTTAACCATGATGTATTTGGAAGTAAACCAATTTGAACAAAGATACCATCTAAGTTAAGTAGATGTTCTTCGCCAGTACTCATGTCTTCGTAACGTATACCAGTAACATGGTCTTCTCCAACAACTTCAGTAGTTTTGGCATTTGTTTTGATGTCAACATTTGATAATGAACGTAAACGATCTTGTAACACGTTATCAGCTTTCAATTCGCCAGCGAATTCGAATAATGTAACATGATTAACGATACCAGCAAGGTCAATTGCTGCTTCAACCCCAGAGTTACCGCCACCGATTACTGCTACGTCTTTATTTTCAAATAGAGGTCCGTCACAGTGCGGGCAGAATGCAACACCTTTATTAATCAACTGTTCTTCACCTGGAATGTTTAGCTTACGCCATCCTGCACCAGTAGCAATAATGACTGTTTTACTTTCTAATACAGCACCATTTTCTAACGTAACTTTAATTGCTTCGTCAGTCTTTTCAATATCTGTAGCACGAATGCCTGTCATTGCATCAATGTCATATTGTTCAATGTGCGCTGCTAAGTTAGAAGAAAATTCAGAGCCAGTAGTTTCTTTAACAGTAATGAAGTTCTCGATACCAGCAGTATCATTTACTTGACCACCAATGCGGTCAGCAACTATACCAGTACGTAAACCTTTACGTGCTGTGTAAATGGCTGCACTACCACTAGCCGGGCCACCACCAACGATTAAGACATCATAAGGTTCTTTATTTTCAAACTCAGATGCGTCTGCTGTACTACCTAATTTAGAAAGTATATCTTGAATTGTCATACGACCATTGCCAAACTCTTCACCATTTAAAAAGACAGCAGGAACTGCCATGATGTTTTCAGATTCTTCACGGAACACTGCACCATCAATCATAGAATGCGTGATGTTCGGATTAATCACACTCATTAAGTTAAGTGCTTGAACGACATCAGGACATTTTTGACACGTTAAACTGATGAAAGTTTCGAAATGGAATGAACCTTCTAAGTTTTTAATTTGATCAATAATAGATTGTTTTTCTTTAGGTGCACGACCGCTAACTTGTAAAATTGCTAAAACAAGTGAGTTAAATTCATGACCCAATGGAATACCTGCAAATGTTACACCTGTTTCTTCGCCAGGACGATTGACTTCGAAACTTGGTGTGCGTTTTAAAGATTTTTCAGAAAGTGATAGTCTAGGTGACATTTCAGTTATTTCTGTTAATAAATCTTTAAGTTCTTTGGATTTGTCATCTGAACCAAGGCTGGCAACGAATTCAACGTTGCCCTCCATTAGTTCTAATAGTTGTTTAAGTTGTTGTTTTAAATCAGCATTAAGCATGTTTGTAATGCCTCCTTAGATTTTACCTACTAAATCTAAACCAGGTTGCAATGTTTTAGCGCCTTCTTCCCATTTAGCTGGACATACTTCGCCTGGGTTTTTACGTACGTATTGAGCTGCTTTGATTTTGTGAGCTAATGTGCTAGCGTCACGACCGATACCGTCAGCATTAATTTCTGATGCTTGTACAACACCGTCTGGGTCGATAATGAAAGTACCACGTTGAGCTAAACCAGTAGCTTCATCTAATACATCAAAATTACGAGTGATTGTTTGTGATGGATCACCAATCATAGTGTAAGTAATTTTGCTGATTGCATCAGAGTGGTCATGCCATGCTTTGTGCACGAAGTGTGTATCAGTTGAAACTGAGAATACATTTACGCCTAATTTTTGTAATTCTTCATATTGGTTTTGTAAATCTTCTAATTCAGTTGGACAAACGAATGAGAAGTCAGCAGGATAGAAACATACTACGCTCCATGAACCTTTTAAATCTTCTTCTGTAACTTCTTTAAATTGATCTTTTTTTGGATCAAAAGCTTGCGCTGTAAATGGTAAGATTTCTTTGTTAATTAATGACATAAATATCTTCCTCCTAAGAATTTAAGTGTGAATTAGAACTATTTAATTGATTGTGCTTAATTATAATAATTCTAATCTCTTAGTTAGCATTATTACATTTTGATTCAGAATAGTCAACTGGATAACTTTGTAAAATAAATGATTACTTTTAAATTGGGGTAATATATTAAAAAGTGCTTTGAGAATGGTTTTTACAGTGAAATCAGCGAATATTAACGAATATAATTAATACCGTGACTTTAATGTAAAATATGTAAAGAAATAAATTGAGTATTCTCAACTAAGTCAACCTTATTGATAATGGTGTGAGAATATTGGTTAGAGATAAATAGAATATGAAGACAACGACTGTACATTAAAGTGATGCGCAATATTTTGATTAGTTTAATTATTATCGTATAAGCAAATAATTGCTATAAAAAACTTTGTACGTGTACAATTGCAATATGAAGATTTTTAATAAAATGTAAAATGTCGAGGAGTGGGTAATGTGTCAGATCATGTTTATAATCTCGTGAGAAAACATCATTCAGTAAGAAAGTTTAAAAATAAACCATTAAGTGAAGGTGTTGTAAAAAAATTAGTTGAAGCAGGTCAAAGTGCTTCGACATCAAGTTTCTTACAAGCATATTCAATTATTGGAATTGATGATGAAAAAATTAAAGAAAACTTACAAGAAGTTTCAGGGCAACCTTATGTTGTAGAAAATGGTTACTTATTTGTTTTTGTAATTGATTATTATCGTCATCATTTAGTTGATCAGCATGCTGAGACTGATATGGAAAATGCATACGGCTCAACGGAAGGTTTATTAGTAGGCGCGATTGATGCAGCATTAGTGGCTGAAAACATTGCGGTTACCGCTGAAGATATGGGGTACGGCATTGTCTTTTTAGGTTCATTAAGAAATGATGTTGCACGTGTCCGTGAAATATTAGACTTACCTGATTATGTCTTCCCATTGTTCGGTATGGCAGTTGGGGAACCTACAGATGATGAAAATGGGGCAGCAAAACCACGCTTACCGTTTGAACATGTCTTCCATCATAATAAGTATGATGCTACTAAAGAAACACAATATGCAGAAATGGCAGATTATGATCAGACAATTAGCCAATATTATGACAAGCGTACAAATGGTGCCCGCAAGGAAACATGGTCACAACAAATTGAAATGTTCTTAGGAAACAAAACAAGACTTGATATGTTAGAACAATTGAAAAAAGCTGGCCTTATCCAGCGATAACAAGATACAAAAATGACCCGCCCCCACAAGCTTAAAATGATAAGTATAGCTTGTGGGGGCGGGTATTTCTTGCAATGAATTAATGTGAAGTTAATGCAGCATCATCGTTAGATTCAAATGTATCTTTATCCCAATGTTTAGTTAACTTAGCGGTACCTGTACCAGCTAGCATTGCATCGTTCACATTTAATGCGGTTCTACCCATATCAATTAATGGTTCAACCGATATGAGCACACCGGCTAAAGCAACAGGTAAGTTTAACGTTGACAATACCAATATAGATGCGAATGTCGCACCGCCACCGACGCCAGCAACGCCAAATGAACTGATGATCACGACAGCAATTAACGTGACAATAAATTGTAAATCAATTTCTACATTAGCAACAGGTGCGACCATAATTGCAAGCATGGCAGGGTAAATGCCAGCACAACCATTTTGCCCGATAGATAGGCCAAATGTTGCTGCAAAATTGGCAATTCCCTCCGGTACACCTAGACGTCTTGTTTGTGTTTGAACATTCAGCGGTAAGGCTCCCGCGCTTGAACGAGATGTGAATGCAAAGATTAATACTTCTAAAGTCTTTTTAACATAACGGATAGGACTAATGCCTAACACACTTAAGATGATTAAGTGGATAATATACATAGTGATTAATGCAGCGTACGATGCGATTAGAAATTTTCCTAAAGTCCAAATTGCTCCAAAGTCACTCGTAGATAATGTGTTAGCCATAATTGCTAATACTCCGTATGGCGTTAATCTTAAGACAAACGTCACAATCGCCATAACTAATGAATAGATAGCATCAATAGCACGTTTAAGCAATTCGCCGTGTTCAGGCTGTTTGCGAGCTACACGTAAATAAGCGAATCCCACAAATGATGCAAAGATAACTACTGCAATCGTTGAAGTTGCACGTTGCCCTGTAAAATCTAAGAATGGATTTTTCGGTAATAGCTCCAAAATTTGTTGTGGTAACGTATGCGCTGTTAAATCTTTAGCTTGTTTGGCAATTTCACTGCCTCGTGCTTGTTCAGCGTTGCCAAGATTAATAGTTGACGCATCTAAACCAAATAGTAAAGCATATACGACACCGACAATTGCAGCAATTGTTACGGTACCGATTAGAAACATAAAAATGAAACTACCAATTTTTGCGAACTTTTCTCCAATTTGAATTTTAGTAAAAGCAGCTACGATAGAGATAAAAATTAAAGGCATTACTATCATTTGCAATAATGCGACATACCCTTGACCTACAATGTTGTACCAATCACTTGTGGATGTAATGATATTCGAGTTTGTACCGTAAACCAGATGCAATAACACACCGAATACAATGCCGATACCTAAAGCTGTGAATACACGTTTGGCAAATGATACATGTTTTCGAGCCATTAAATGTAATACTATGATGAAAATGACTAACGCAACAATATTAACAACGGTTAAAAAAGTATTCATGAACGACACTCCTTAAATTTAAAATATAATTCCGACTATTGTACTAAGAATAATATTGTTTATAAAATATTTCAAGAGGGCATTTGTAAATTAACTTAATTATAATGAAATTAGACCAATGGCATAGGGGATGGAAGAATCAATAATCATAAATTTGGTAGAGAGGAATGGAAAAGTGAATGGAGTGATGAGTTAGTCAATTAAAGTTGATGGTAGGAAATTGTAATAGTGTATTAATTGTAATAAAGAAAAATGTTAGTTAAAGAAGTAACGATAAAATATTTGTACGGAATAGAAGAAAGAAAGTCTGTCATGTATACAAACGTAACCTTCGAATAGAATTGAAGAGAATGTAATATAAACGACGTTTCTAACACAACATGTTAATGAATCATAAGGTAATAAAATAATACCTATGAAAAGCCTTCAATTAAAAGCTCCAATCTAATAAAGTGTGACAATACTGTTTAATTAAAAGTATTATGCTGTGCAGGTGGCAGTTCGAAAGCTACCGTAAACAAATAATTTGATTTCAGCAAAAGGCGTTTGTTGTGAATGTGAATATGAGCGTGCGTGATTGCTAAATAACTATCGCAGCCAAACATCTAAATTTAATAGGCTTATAAAGATTGAATTTATAAATAAGTTCAATTAAGCCATCCCACTCAAAAGTAACATACTACAAAAATTTATTCAAAATTAAATTTTAATCATAATGAATAATTAAAAACCTGAAACAAATTAACTTGTTCCAGGTTCAATGAATTGATTATTAAATTTATGGTTAAATATCAGCTTTAAGGATTGAATATTGCATTTGCGCTCAAACTGCTTGTCGTTATTACAACATTATAAATTGAATAAACGTGCGAAGAATCCTTTTTTCTCTTCTTGCGGTTTAGATTCTGTAGTTTCAGATTCTGAACCATTATCTTTTTCTGATTTCGATTCTGCTGAATCATTTGATGCTGCTTGTTCAGACGCATCGGCGTGTGCTTCAGCTACTTGTTGTTCGGCATCATGTTGTGCCTCAACTGCAGCGCCATTGTCTGAAGCTTCAGCTGCCTTTTCATTTTTAGACTGTTCAACATTTGCTTTTTCAATGGCTTCTGTTGCAGAAATTTGATCGTGTTTATCTACTTTGGTAGCAGTATCATCATTTGCCTTGTCAGCTTTAGCATCCGTTGCAACACTTGCTTCAGAAGTTGCTGGATCTTTACTTTCAACTTTTTCATCAGTTGCCACATTTGTTTCAGCTTTAGCTGTTGATTCTGCTAAAACCTTAGCTTGAGAAGCTTGAGCTTCTTGAATGGCTTCTTGTGATGTTTGAATCGCTTTTAATGATTCGCTATTAGAATCAATTTTAGTAGTAAGTTGATTTTGAAGTTCTTTTAATTCTTGTTGTTGTTGATGTACTTGATTCATCATTTGACCTAGTAAATGACGCTCTTCTCGCATTTTTTGAATTTCTAGACGTAAATCTTCTACCAGTTGTGCAACATTTTGATTGGTAGGTAAATGTTTATCATCGTTTTTAACAATGACTTGCAGGAAGTCCTTCTCTTTTTCCAATTCATCAAACGCCAAATCATAACTATTTGTTTGTTTTACTTTGTCAGCGATGTCTTTGAAAAGCTCGATATCTTCTTCTTTGAAGTCTGTTGCTTCACGACCGCGGTATTCAGTCTTGCTTAATTGGTAACCACGTTCTTCTAAATGTTGGACGATTTTACGAACCTGTTTCTCACTTAGTTCAACGCGTTGTGCAAATTCTTTTGTTAACATACTTTAAAGTCCTTTCTGCATATACTTTATGTATACTGACGTTTGTCTACGGGCAGTGAAACGTCAGTCTTGCTTCATACATAGTTTAAACGTTATTGTTAGTGATTTCAAGTTTGTTTAAAATGGCTTGCGTAAATCCATTTCCTCTAATAATGCATAAATAATATCGCGTGAAATACCATTAGCAAACACATACTTTAAAATATAGTTTGATTTCACACTTGTACCATATATATCTTTAGTTAATTTAATGTTTTTCTTTAAAAACAAATCAACTTTTTTAGCATGACCATCATTGCTTGGGTGAATGTAGTCAATTTCAGTTTGTCTTTCGAACTGGTGTTCATACAAGAATTGTCTGCGATGTTCGATGATGAGACCATTTTCTTTTGTTAAGTCTGCTGGTTCTTTCGGAACTTCCATCATTAAAAAATTAATATCTCTTGAGTGAACAATATTTGATAATACATTTAGTTCATGCTCAATTTGATGGAGTGTTTGTGTCATTAACTCGTCGTGGTTGGGTAGGTCTTTTGCAAATAAATAAATTAAAAATGCTGCATTGGTTGTAGCTTCATAATGTGCGGTTGCTAAACTAACTACAGCATCATTTTCTAAGCCTACGATAAAGACATAATCGTTTTCAGTTTTGTTGTTTTCTAATGAGTGCTTAATCATACGTTTATCTTCAGTTAACGATAGATTCAACTTAGTATCATAAAGTTGAAGCGCTTCATTATAATGTGGATCTTTGACAGATTGAATGGTTTTAAATTCCATAAGAACACCTCCCCAATTTATTTAATATTATAGCATAATTGACTGTTGTAATAGACGGTTCATTTACTTTTAAAATGATAAAAAAACTGTACTATCAATCATCTGACAGTACAGTAATGCTTTCATGAATTATAGTTTGATTAATTAAGCTTTAGGACCTTTAGACGCTTCAGCAAAATGTGTAATATCAACTTCTTCATAAGCTGAATTATGTTCTTGTACTTCTTTATGTGATGAATGGTCGCGTACAGCTACAACTAACATTTTATTGTCTAAAATAGGTTGTTTATATTTTTCTAGTTCATCAGGTGCTAAATTGTAGCGTGATAAAACTGCGTGTTCACCATCTTCACCTGTTAACAATTTAGTCATTCTATCGCTAAATGTGCCGCTTGTTGAGATAAGGGAGATTTCAGAATCGTGTAAGTCATTTAAATGTAATTTACTTTTGCTAATAATTGCTAATTCTGTTTCTAAATAACCTTCAGACTTTTTTTGATTGATTACATTGTATAATTCGCCAGTGTCATTTACTACAGTTATATCTGCCATAATTGTCGCCCCTTTAAAAATTTGTTTATTTAATCTTTTACCCTTCTTATTATAAAGTAAAACCCTTTCATTATTAAATTATAAGCTCTCATTTTCACCATATGCATTTGCATGTTTATAAATCTATTAAAAGATTACTTAAGCAGTTATTGAAAAAATGCCGAAAATTTGCTATTATCGTTAAATAATTTACATAAACTCATATAATCTAAAGAATATGGCTTTAGAAGTTTCTACCATGTTGCCTTGAACGACATGACTATGAGTAACAACACAATATAAGGAGTAGCTTCAGCCATTAAATTGTAACCATGAATGGATGATTTATATCATTTTATAAGATTGGAGACAGTTTACTTGATGAAACTTCTTTTACATTGATTGCATGACGAATTCGTGATGCATGTTCGTTCACTCATAAACCCTGAAACTATTATATAGTTTGGGGATTTTTTTGTATCTAGCACCAATTTTAAGAGCAAAATGTTTCACACAAATCTGAGGAGGTTTTAAGAGTGGAGTTACTAGGACAAAAAGTAAAAGAAGACGGCGTTGTCATTGATGAGAAGATATTAAAAGTCGATGGATTTTTAAATCATCAAATTGATGCAAAGTTAATGAATGAAGTAGGTCGTACCTTTTACGAGCAGTTTAAAGATAAAGGAATCACTAAAATTTTAACCATTGAAGCTTCAGGAATCGCACCAGCAATTATGGCTGCACTTCATTTTGATGTGCCATGCTTATTTGCGAAAAAAGCGAAGCCTAGTACTTTAACAGATGGTTATTATGAAACATCTATTCATTCATTTACGAAAAATAAAACAAGTACAGTCATTGTTTCGAAAGAATTTTTATCTGAAGAAGACACAGTACTCATTATCGATGACTTTTTAGCAAATGGTGATGCATCTTTAGGTTTATATGATATTGCACAACAAGCGAATGCTAAGACTGCTGGTATTGGTATCGTTGTTGAAAAGAGTTTCCAAAATGGGCATCAACGTCTAGAAGAAGCAGGTTTAACAGTATCTTCTCTCTGCAAGGTGGCTTCACTAGAAGGAAATAAAGTGACATTGGTGGGAGAAGAATAATGAAAAATTTAATCCTAAGTGTTCAACATCTTTTAGCTATGTACGCAGGAGCCATCTTAGTTCCAATTATTGTTGGTACAAGTTTGAAATTTACACCTGAACAAATCGCTTACTTAGTTACAGTAGATATATTTATGTGTGGTGTCGCCACATTTTTACAAGCCAATAAAGTAACAGGAACAGGATTACCAATTGTTCTTGGATGTACATTCACGGCTGTGGCACCCATGATATTAATCGGTCAAACAAAAGGCATCGATGTGTTATACGGATCGCTATTTTTATCAGGGATATTAGTTATTATCATCGCGCCTTTCTTTTCACATCTAGTAAAATTCTTTCCACCAGTAGTAACGGGAAGTGTTGTGACAATCATTGGTATCAATTTAATGCCTGTAGCTATGAATTACTTAGCTGGAGGTCAAGGTGCTAAAAACTATGGAGATGTTAAGAACATTTTATTAGGTTTAATGACATTAATCATTATTCTTATTTTACAACGATTTACAACTGGATTTATTAAAAGTATTGCTATATTAATTGGTTTAGTAATCGGAACGATAGGTGCTGGTTTACTAGGAATGGTAGATGTAAGTCAAGTCAATCATGCCGGTTGGTTAGGGATTCCAGTACCGTTTAGGTTCTCAGGATTTAGTTTTGATGTGACATCGACGTTAGTGTTCTTTATTGTAGCTATCGTTAGCTTGATTGAGTCGACAGGTGTCTATCATGCATTAAGTGAAATTACCGGTAAAAAGTTAGAAAGAAAAGATTTTCGTAAAGGTTATACTGCGGAAGGTCTAGCGATTGTGTTAGGTTCTATATTCAATTCATTTCCGTATACGGCCTATTCGCAAAATGTAGGACTTGTTTCTTTATCCGGTGCGAAGAAAAATAATGTTATATACGGCATGGTCGTGCTATTACTTATTTGTGGGTGTATACCTAAACTTGGGGCATTAGCGAACATCATTCCGCTACCTGTGTTAGGCGGTGCCATGATAGCTATGTTTGGCATGGTAATGGCATATGGTGTTAGTATATTAGGACATATTGATTTTAAAAATCAAAACAATTTATTAATTATCGCTGTATCAGTAGGATTAGGTACTGGTATAAGTGCGGTACCACAAGCGTTTAAAGGTTTAGGTGAACAATTTGCATGGTTGACTCAAAACGGTATTGTTTTAGGAGCAATCGCAGCAATTATTCTTAATTTCTTTTTTAATGGAATAAAGTATAAACAAACAGAAGAAAATGTGAAATAATATAACTAATTAATTTGAAAAATGGAGGCTGTTTTTAATGTGGGAAAGTAAATTTGCAAAAGAATCATTAACGTTTGATGATGTGTTATTAATTCCAGCACAATCTGATATTTTACCGAAAGACGTTGATTTAAGCGTACAATTATCAGACAAAGTTAAATTAAACATTCCAGTTATTTCTGCTGGTATGGATACAGTAACTGAATCTAAAATGGCGATTGCTATGGCTCGTCAAGGTGGTTTAGGTGTTATTCATAAAAATATGGGCGTTGAAGAACAAGCGGACGAAGTTCAAAAAGTAAAACGCTCAGAAAATGGTGTCATTTCAAACCCATTTTTCTTAACACCAGAAGAAAGTGTTTATGAAGCGGAAGCATTAATGGGTAAATACCGTATTTCAGGTGTACCAATTGTTGATAATAAAGAAGATCGCAACTTAGTAGGTATTTTAACAAATCGTGACTTACGTTTTATTGAAGACTTCTCAATTAAAATTGTAGATGTAATGACGCAAGAAAATTTAATTACAGCTCCAGTAAATACAACACTTGAAGAAGCAGAAAAAATTCTCCAAAAACATAAGATTGAAAAGTTACCATTAGTTAAAGATGGTCGTCTAGAAGGTCTTATTACTATTAAAGATATTGAAAAAGTTATCGAATTCCCTAATGCAGCAAAAGATGAACATGGTCGTCTACTTGTAGCCGCAGCAATCGGTATTTCAAAAGACACTGATATTCGTGCTCAAAAATTAGTCGAAGCAGGTGTGGATGTCTTAGTTATCGATACAGCACATGGTCACTCTAAAGGTGTTATCGATCAAGTGAAACATATTAAGAAGACTTACCCAGAAATCACTCTAGTAGCAGGTAACGTAGCAACTGCAGAAGCAACAAAGGATTTATTTGAAGCGGGTGCAGACATTGTTAAAGTCGGTATCGGTCCAGGTTCAATTTGTACAACACGTGTTGTAGCTGGTGTTGGCGTACCACAAATTACAGCAATTTATGATTGTGCAACGGAAGCACGTAAACATGGTAAAGCTATTATTGCTGATGGTGGTATTAAATTCTCAGGAGATATCATTAAAGCATTAGCTGCTGGTGGTCATGCGGTTATGTTAGGTAGCTTATTAGCAGGTACTGAAGAAAGTCCAGGCGCAACAGAAATCTTCCAAGGTAGACAGTACAAAGTATACCGTGGTATGGGCTCTTTAGGTGCGATGGAAAAAGGTTCAAACGACCGTTACTTCCAAGAAGACAAAGCGCCTAAGAAATTTGTTCCTGAAGGTATTGAAGGACGTACGGCATATAAAGGTGCGTTACAAGATACAATTTACCAATTAATGGGCGGTGTGCGTGCTGGTATGGGTTATACTGGTTCACACGATTTAAGAGAATTACGTGAAGAAGCACAATTCACACGTATGGGTCCTGCTGGTTTAGCAGAAAGCCATCCGCACAATATTCAAATTACGAAAGAATCACCGAACTACTCATTCTAATTAAGATAAAGGAGAACGACAAATATGGATATGGCAAAAGAACAAGAGTTAATCCTTGTCTTAGACTTTGGTAGCCAATACAATCAATTAATTACACGCCGAATTCGTGAGATGGGCGTTTATAGTGAATTACATGATCATGAAATTTCAATTGAAGAAATTAAGAAAATGAATCCAAAAGGTATCATCTTATCAGGTGGTCCAAATTCAGTTTATGAAGAAGGTTCATTTACAATTGATCCGGAAATATATAATTTAGGAATTCCAGTACTTGGTATTTGTTACGGCATGCAATTAACTACTAAATTATTAGGTGGTAAAGTTGAGCGTGCTAATGAACGTGAATACGGTAAAGCAATCATTAATGCGAAGTCAGATGAGCTATTCGCTGGCTTACCAGCAGAACAAACAGTTTGGATGAGTCATTCTGATAAAGTTATTGAAATTCCAGAAGGCTTCGAAGTTATCGCTGATAGCCCAAGCACAGACTATGCAGCAATTGAAGATAAGAAACGTCGCATTTATGGTGTGCAATTCCATCCAGAAGTACGTCATACAGAATATGGTAATGATTTATTAAACAATTTCGTACGTCGTGTTTGTGATTGTAAAGGTCAATGGACGATGGAAAACTTTATCGAAATCGAAATTGAAAAGATTCGTCAACGCGTAGGCGACCGCCGTGTATTATGTGCGATGAGTGGCGGCGTAGATTCATCTGTTGTAGCTGTACTATTGCATAAAGCAATTGGTGATCAATTAACGTGTATCTTTGTAGACCATGGCTTGCTTCGTAAAGGTGAAGGCGACATGGTTATGGAGCAATTCGGTGAAGGTTTCAACATGAATATTATTCGCGTTAATGCGAAAGATCGTTTTATGAATAAATTAAAAGGTGTTTCAGATCCTGAACAAAAGCGTAAAATCATTGGTAATGAATTTGTATATGTGTTTGATGATGAAGCATCAAAACTTAAAGGTGTAGACTTCCTTGCGCAAGGAACACTTTATACAGACGTCATCGAATCAGGTACAAAAACAGCACAAACAATCAAATCACACCACAATGTTGGTGGATTGCCAGAAGATATGGAATTCGAATTAATCGAACCAATCAATACATTGTTTAAAGATGAAGTACGTAAATTAGGTATTGAATTAGGTATTCCAGAACACTTAGTGTGGAGACAACCATTCCCAGGACCTGGTCTTGGTATCCGCGTACTTGGAGAAATTACTGAAGATAAATTAGAGATCGTTAGAGAATCAGACGCAATTTTACGCCAAGTGATTAGAGAAGAAGGTCTTGAAAGAGAAATTTGGCAATACTTCACAGTACTACCAAACATTCAATCAGTAGGTGTTATGGGAGACTACCGTACGTATGACCACACAGTAGGTATCCGTGCAGTAACATCTATCGACGGCATGACAAGCGACTTTGCACGCATCGATTGGGAAGTCTTACAAAAGATTTCAAGTCGTATCGTAAACGAAGTAGACCACGTCAACCGCGTAGTCTATGACATTACATCAAAACCACCAAGCACAATTGAGTGGGAATAATTATATATAGCAAATGATAGGCTGGAGTTACCGTTATTATGCGGTTTCCAGCCTTTTTTGGTGATCTAACGAATGCGGAAGTTGGTGATGAAACAGAAACGAAAGAAGTTGTAGTAAAGCGTGGAGAATATAAAGAGAATACACAAAGTGGCAAAGTACAGTTGATTTATAATGAACATGTTGAACTGATAGAGGTACCTATTAAGCTTAGTGATTGTATAGAAGCTCGTGATATGTGTTAGGTAAGTACCATTAACTATTTACAGATAAGCATGATGTAAGTGGGAATTTACCTATATTCATTAATATCAGAGAATGGGACGGAGTTGGCGAAGAGTTAAATAAAGCTGTAAAAGAAGTTTCTGCCGCTAATCCAAGTCACCCTGTGATAGTGGATGATATTCCGTTAGAGGATTGAAATGAAAAGGAAGTGGGGCAGAAATGATATTTTTACAAAATTCATTTCGTTGTCCCACTCCGGCTTGTATTGTCTGTAGAAATTGGCGTTCCAATTTCTCTATGTTGCCCGCCAACTTGCACATTATTGTATGCTGACTATTCGTCAGCTTCTATGTTAGGATCCTCACCCAAACTCGCATTGTTTGTAGTATTTCTTTACGAAATTCTCTGTGTTGGGGCCCCGCAGTCAACTACTAACAATATAAGATTGTAGAGCCTACGATTTTGATTTTCTGTCCTGGGCTTGGTTTCTTATTCTTATTAAATAGTAATTAAAAATCTATACTATTTATATTGAAATTTTTATTTATGGTTATGCCATAACTACTTTGTATTTCCGGAACTAAACTTTGCAATATTGGGTAATAGTTATTAGCGAAACCAATAATAATGGAATTAATCACATTGATACTAAGTTCTTTATCTTCAGGTAATGCATTTTCTATTATTGTGATTAAGTCTATATATTTTATTTCATCAGAATTTTTATGTGCTAAATACTTCATAAAATCAGTTTGCACTTTTTCGAAAACGCTATATCTTAAGTCCATTTGTACAAATATTAAGCTGACAGTTTTAGTTTCGAATTGACTTTGACCCAAAACTGAAGCAAGTTCTTCTATTGATTGATATAGCAATCTGATATCGCCGTTATCTTCAAGCATATGAAACACTCCTTTATCATTTTAGAATAACCATGCAATGGCTTCTTTGACTACAGTTGAGATTATTCCAGCATCACCTTTACTTAGACCGGCATTTATTGCGCCTCGTTTAACCGCATCGCCGACAGAGTTAGCTGGTACTTCTGACCATTTTAGCAATGGTTTCAATTCTTTTACAATACCTGAATACCCTTTATCAAAAATAGTTGCAGCTTTTTTGCCACCAACTTGTTGTATGACATTTTTTGCTTTGCCCCTATTATTAATAATTAGCTTTATAGCAGTTTTAACTACTTTTGTTCCGCCAATTCGTTGTTGTGCTTCTGGATTCATTGTCAAGTTTGGATTGCGATTAATTTTCACGCCATTTATATTTTCATAACTTTGGTGAGCAGTTTTTGTATTGTTTGGCTGTATTTCATTTGCGTTAGTTAAAGGTGAAACAGACGTTAATATAACGGCAGTCAAGACTAGTGAACCAATAGTTTTTGTGATTTTCATTATACATTTATCTCCTTTAATAGTGAATTTGCAAAGCCAAATGATTGAAATATAAGTAAATAATCATTAAAAAACAAAGTGAGTGAAAGGTCCTAATTCGTATAACTAGCATTTAATAATTTAATTAATCGTTTGCACCAAAATAGAAAATGCCACTTAACACAATTATTAAAAGTAATGTAACTATGAAAGAAGTCCAAGCTAATACAAGTGAACATATTAAAAGTACTAATGAAGTGACTATTTGTAAGAACCCAAAAAGTAAAGATTTCATTATATAAGCAAAATAAATAGTTAGTGAAAAAATTGCTACAGCAAGTAACATTAGCCCTATGATTTTCAAAATTCCAGTTGTGTAGCCAGTAACTAATAAATTTTGCACATGAACTTGATTACCATATTGTCATCCCGTTCATAAAATAGTTTAGAAGAGATTGCTATTAAATTTAATTGTTTTGCATAAGTGTCAGAATATTATTCTTAACTGTTAAGAGTCGTTAATTTATTTAAATCCATTAAGATTGTTAGAGATTATTATGCGCTGAGAAACGCCACTGTTACAGTGGAAGATGAATTTGTGTAACTAGATATGTTAATCGTAAATGTGGCGTCGTGAAACACGACTTCAAACATCGAGGACCAATCTATCTTTGAGATTGGTTGAAGATTGAAACATATGTAAGAAAATGACATAGTTTATGGAAAGCTCGATAAGTAATTGAAAAATCAATCTAGATTGAAATCATGCATATCGTTTAATAAAATTTTTCGGAGAAATAAAAACTTACTAAAAACGAAAAGGTTTATTTGATTTATTTACTTGTATATTGTAAAAGGTTACAATGAGTCTATAGATCATGTAGAGAACTCTATTATGCCTTTTGAGTATATGTGGGGTTCTTTCTTTATATATAAAAGGAGTTCGGAGTGGCAACACTAAAAGATGTGAAGACTGGTAAAAAGGGAATTTTGCCATAAACTGGAAAAGATAAAAATGGTAAAAATGTTACGTTAATTTATTTTGAAAAAGACGGTAAATTTGCTTTTTATGTACAGAAAGAACAAAAAGAACGAGGAGTAGGAAAATGCGTTTCTGGTATAGCAGGTGGTGCAGTGACAGGAGGTACTACCTTAGATCTTGCGGGTGCTGGAGTCGGAACAGTTACCATTCCAGTAATTGGAACCGTTAGTGGCGGTGTAGTTGGAGCTGTTGGTGGAGGTCTAACCGGTGGAGCCACATTCTGCTAATATTGTAGGAGTGATACCATGAAAAAATTTTTAAATATATGGGTATGTTCGTTCTTATTTTTAGTAATAATATCATGGGTGATAATTAGTATAAAATTTGGTAATATCAGCACGACTCAAATATTAATTTCAAATCTGTTTATATTTATCGCTTATATACTATATTTAGTTAAGTTCATTCGTTTCAAAAAAAGATGAAAATACGTTTTTTGACCAAAACGTAATTGTGATAGCATATGAAAAATGAGTAGTTTATCATTTTTTAATCTAATATACTACAAAAATTTTACTTATGAAGCGAAAATAGCGTGCAAGTAACGCGTAAATAAAAAAACGACCTAAATCCCTTTAAAAACAAGGATTAGGTCGTATTTATTTGATACTGAAATTGTCTAACGAAAATAACATGTAAGTAACGTGCAAATAAAAAATCATGCGTAACATGGTATATATTTTATATGCCAGGGTAAAGCTTACGAACCTACAGGTTTGAAATATTCTTCAACAACTCCGTCTTTTATAAATCTTGAAATAACTGAGTTTTTTATTTTTACGTTGTTTTGGATTGTCTAAAATAAGTCATACATAGTCTGTTTTAACCCTTACTTAAGTTTGTAAAATGCAGAAATAAGTTTCCCATTTTTAGTTATTTTTTTCTTGGTATATTTTAAAACCACAATTATTGCAATAAAATTCTTTCAAATTCTTATTATCATACCAATCAACACAAATATGTCTTAGTGCAGTACGATCATAAATTTCAGAACCAATAGATAAGGCATAGTCCATTACAATTTCTCCTGGTATATGCTTTTTGTGTTTATCACTCCTACCTAATTTAGTTATTAATAATGCTTGAAATTCTCCATTCTTTTTAGCATCAGACGAGATTTTTCTTTTCGTTTTTCCACTAGCGTCTTTTTCAAGCTTTATATTTACAATTTTTAAGCAGAAGTATCCCATTATTTCAAGGTCTGATTTATCTATAATTAAATACGTACGTATGGAATTTTGATCGTTCAATGTTATTGCTTTATGTTTTAGGAAATGTGCTATTGAAGGGTTTAAAGATGTTTGGAATTTCTTGGTTTCTTGACTTATATAGTTATGAAAGAGGGCGTTGTCCTTTATAGCATTTCTAAGATCAGAAATGCTATAAATAAAGTGATTAAGAATTTTTGTTTTCATGTAATTTAAGAAATGGATTTGTTTTTTGTGGGTTATTTTTAATTCTGTTCTTAAATGGTTTGAATTTTGCGGTTGCAAATATGATAGCTGCTTCTTTTGACAAAGTAATAGAACCTTTTTCTTCTGGTACCATGATATTCACTCCTTGTACAATTCGATTTAAATCTTATAAAATAATTTTACTATACAAAATAGGTTGTGTAAATAGTTTCTTATTGTTACCAAATAACTTTTTTTGGAGGCATTATGTAATACCAATCAACACCAAAGTCTTTATGTCCTCATTCCTTTTGCTACTACATATATTGTTAATAATATTGAAATTATAAACTTATAGTGTTAATATTTAATTACAGGCAATATAGTTAACGGACTCATGAGAGTAGGAACCCAACCATACGGGAATTTCAAAATCATGGGTTTTTTGTTTTAAAGGATTGATGCAATAGATAAAGTAACTATTCAAATATATGGAGAATTTATCAACTAAAAATTAAAACAGATATGAGTTTTCTGCATAAAATAATTTTTCCATATAGAAACAGAGGCAACGCTATTGTCACCTCTGCTTGAAATAATTAGAATGTAATACTCTGAGTTTATGAACGTCCACACCCAAATCGCTCAAATCCTCCAAACCCCGTCTACAACTAAAATCCTCCAAAGCCCCCAACACCAATACTTACCAAAGCATTGATATGAGTGCCAACACTGGCAATGTGCCTTGTTTGAAAAAGATGCTAATATTGCTTGAAAGGCCACCATAAATAGCTACACCAATGATATACACTAAAATAGTTGCGCATAATTCTTTTGGGTTGCTACTGAAAAACAAACCGTATAATAACAAAACTCCGATTAAACCGTTATAAACGCCTTGATTTTTCAAAAGCACTTTAATATTTTTGTCTTTCAATTTGTTAACGCTAATATTAAATGTTTCACTTGTTTTTCTTGAAGTTGTTGCGAATGTTTCGAGATACATAATATAGAAAAACTCTAATGCCACAAATATGATTAAAATTGTCGAGATGATATTCACTGTAATGCTCCTTTATTATTAAATATTTTCTTGTAAAAATGATTGCAGTGTCTGTGGTTGATCATTGACTAATTGTTGGAAATCATTGGATTCTTGGTCTAATAATCCTCTTGCTCCTGCGTCATACATTGATGCCAATAATGCACCAAAACCTTTAGGCTCATCGTACATTTTTGCAAACGTCTCTAATGAAACGGGTTCATATTTAATTTCAGTGCCTGATGCCTCGGATAAAATAGCGGCAAGTTCTTTCATGTCATAGCTATACCCTGATAATAAATAGCGTTTGCCCCAAGTATCTTGATTTTTAATAATTGCAATGACACCTCTAGCAATATCATTTCTAGAAATATAATTTATGCGACCATCACCAGCTGGATAAATCAGTTTTTGCATCTTCATCAGTTCTGGCAAATATGGTTTGAGTGGATCCATGTACATCGCCATTCTTACATACGTATAGTCAATGCCACTTGTTGCTAATAAGCGTTCTGCATATCCGAAATAAGGACTCATATGGAATGGATTATTATGCTGATCCGCGTAAAATCCTATGAAAATAATGTGAGATACACCACTTCGTTTTGCAGCATATACTAAATTTTCTACTTCTGGAATACGTTTAAATGATGGATGTATAATACTTGGAATAAATACGACGGTATCCATTCCTTTAAATGCTTCTACCATACTTTCTGGATTAAAATAATCTAATTGTCGTACAGAAACTTTTCCATGCCATTCTTCTGGTACCTTCTCAATATTTCTAATGCCAATGTGAAAATGATCTATGTGATTATCAATGGCTTGCTTCGTAATATGTTTGCCTAAATTGCCTGTAGCTCCTGTTAGCATAATATTCATTTGCGTCATCTCCTAATATTGATATACATAACATAATACTTATTTGATGATTTTCAAAATATTTGATTTTATAAAAAATGTAGTCTGCATTTAAGGTCATAATGTTTATTAGACACTTAACATTGGAAACGCCGTAATGACGCGTTTTAGTTGATGTTTGTCACTAAAACCTTTGAAAATTTTATCAAGATACTACATCAATAAGGTGTCTGTTTTGTGTCTGAAAGTTTTACAGTTTTTAAAATTAAATTGGAATAAAGTGTGAATTGTATAAAAAGGAATCTTGATGGATAAGAATTACTTAATTACAGTTAGCATTTTATTAATTACCTTAACAATGATTCAAGATTAGTTAAACGAGGTTTAATTTGAATGGTGTGCCGGCACGAATATAATGTGGGTAGATTGTTCATATTACGTAATTGAAATAATCAAATTTAAATAGATTGGGGCTTAAAATTATGAAATTTACAACAATAGCAAAAGCAAGTTTAGCGATAGGAATCTTAGCAACAGGCGCAATGACATCAACTTCACAATCAGCACATGCGAAAAGTGCAGTAACACAACAAAGTGAGTCAGATTTAAAACTTTATTATAATGGACCGAGTTTCGAACATAAAAAGGTAACGGGGTTTAAGTATAGTGACGAAAAAGGTAGCTTTTTCGAGTTTATTGATAAAGGACAATTTAATAAAATTTCTCTACTTGGGTCTGATAAAGACAAATTTAAAGAAGGAAAAAACTCTAATTTAGATGTATATGTTGTTAGAGAAGGTGCAGGAAGACAAGCTGATAATTATTCAATTGGTGGGGTAACAAAGACTAATAGCTTGCCATATTTTGATCAAATTAACTCCCCAATTTTAGAAATCAAAAAAGGTAGTGAAGATCTTTATAAAGGCTATCATTTAATTTTCAAAGAAGATATTTCATTAAAAGAACTTGATTTTAAATTGAGAAAGCAATTAATTAGCCAAAGTGGCTTATATTCAAATGGTCTTAAACAAGGTCAAATTACAATTACAATGAATGATGGCACAACACATAAAATCGATTTAAGTAAAAAACTTGAAAAAGAGCGCATGGGCGACTCAATCGTCGGAACTCAGATTCAAAAAATTCAAATAGAAATACGATAATATATTGTGACACCTAAGTGCCATGTTAAATATTACTGTCACTAAATTATGGAAGTTAAGCGACATAACGTTGCTTAGCTTCTTTTTTTACGTGGGTCAAAGTTTCCTGGATACACAAAGAAACGCACAAAAATATTGCGCACACTACACATTATCTTTTACTTAAATAGCTTAATCATATTTCATGAATAGTTAAATAAGAGTTAATATGAATATCACAGTACAGCTCCTATAATATGTGTGTATGGTTCAAATTACGTAATAAAACAATCTAATCTAATATATTGGAGCATACAACTATGAAAATGAAATCAATTGCAAAAGTAAGTTTGGCGTTAAGTATTTTAGCAACAGGTGTACAAACTACAACCGCACAGCCAGCAAATGCTGTTGAAATTAGCCAAAATAGTAAAAAATTAAAATCGTATTATACTCAATCTAGTGTTGAATATAAAAACACAACAGGTTATATCAGTAGCATTCAACCAAATATTAAATTTATGAATGTCATACAGGATAATACTGTCAATAATATAGCTTTAGTAGGTAAAGATAATCAACATTATCATGCGGGTGTACATCGTAATCTTAATATATTTTACGTGGCTGAAGATAAGCATTTTAATGGTGGAAAGTACTCTATTGGTGGTATCACAAAAGCAAACGATAAAGCTGTCGACCAAATAGCAGAAGTAAGAGTCGTTAAAGAAGATCATAGGGGTGAATATGAATATGACTTTTTCCCATTTAAAGTAGATAAAGAAGATATGTCATTGAAAGAGATTGATTTTAAAGTAAGAAAATATCTCATTGAAAATTACGGTCTTTACGGTGAAATGAGTTCAGGAAGAATAATCGTTCAAACGAAAAACTATGGAAGGTATACATTTGAATTGGATAAAAAATTACAAGAAGACCGTATGTCTGATATCATCGATGCCACGAGTATTGAAAGAATTGAAGTAGTAGTGAAAAAAGCATGACACACAAACTAGTTGTCAGCATAATTTGAAATTGAAAAAGGAGAGGTTAAGTGATGACAATACGTTGCTTAACTTCTTTTTTATTCCTTAAAAGCATTCAAAAGTGTATAGAAAGACCACACAAATCTTGAAATTACTCATTATTTTTTACTTAAATTACTTAATAATACTTCAAAAACTGTTAAACGACGTTTAATGTGAATAACTAAGACCGTCATCTATAATGAAGTTGTATGGTTCAAATTACGTAATAAAACAATCAAATATAATAGATTGGAGCATACAACTATGAAAATGAGAACAATTACTAAAGCAAGTTTAGCACTAGGGTTTTTAACAACAGGCATAATCACAACGACAACACAATCAGCGAACGCATCGACACCGCCCTCAGTTAAAACGGAGCAGGTTCCTAAAACAAACGCAGAAAAAGCACTACCCGGTAAAATAGAGCAGGTTCCAAAACCTAACGTAGAAAAAGCATCCCCACTAAACGAATCAACAACACCTTCAACTAAAGTAGAAACCTCACAACCACAATCTACAAATCCAACACCACCTTCAGAAATAAACCCTAAATACAAAGGTTTAAGATCATATTATACTAAACCGAGTTTAGAATTCGAAAACCAGTTTGGATTTATGTTGAAACCATGGACAACTGTGCGATTTATGAATATCATACCGGAAAGGTTTATTTATAAAATAGCTTTAGTTGGAAAAGACGATAAAAAATATAAAAACGGCCCGTACGATCATATCGATGCATTTATCGTTTTAGAAGACAATAAATATGGATTGAAAAAATATTCTGTCGGTGGTATTACGAAGACTAACAGTAAAAAAGTTGATCGAAAGGTAGAATTAAACATCACTAAAGAAGATAATAAAGTTGCGATTTCACGCGATGTTTCAGAATACAAGATTACTAAAGAAGAGATTTCCTTGAAAGAACTTGATTTTAAATTGAGAAAACAATTAATTGAACAACATAATCTGTACGGTAATATTGGTTCAGGAACAATCGTTATTAAAATGAAAAACGATGGAAAGTATACGTTTGAATTACACAAAAAACTACAAGAACATCGTATGGCAGATGTCATAGATGGCACTAATATTGATAAAATCGAGGTAAATATAAAATAATCGTGACGGTTCATAAAAAGAATCTATCATCGACAAATCAAGGAGTTAAGCGACACTGTGTTGTTTGACTCCTTTTTTCATGATTCTAAATAGGAGAAGTCGAACATTTGAGAATATTTAAAAGTGACATCCTTATGTCTTAATTATGTCGAAAATCCAAGTGCATCAGATATTAAGTATCAACAAAGTTATGTTTATTTAACGAACATTATAGATTCCTTAATTACCTTAACAATGATTCAATGATAGTTAAACATGGATTAATGTGAATGAAACAATATGGAAACTATAATAAAGCTGTATGATTCAATGGGCGTAATCGAACTAATCTAATAATTACGATTGGAGCATACAATTATGAAAATGACAGCAATTGCAAAAGCAAGTTTAGCATTAAGTATTTTAGCTACAGGTGTTATTACATCAACTTCTCAAACCGTGAATGCGAGTGAACATGAATCGAAATATGAAAATGTGACAAAAGATGTTTTCGATTTGAGAGATTACTATAGTGGTGCAAGTAATGTACTTAAAAATGTTATAGGTTATCATTATAGTAAAGGTGGAAGACACTATCTTGTTATTGATAAAAATAGAAAGTTTACAAGAGTACAGGTTTTCGGTAAAGACATCGAACGCTTTAAAGCGCGTAAAAATCCAGGTCTAGATATTTTTGTTGTTAAAGAATCGCAAAACAAAAACGGCACTGTATATTCTTATGGTGGTGTAACTAAGAGAAATCAAGGTACTTATTATGATTATATAAGTGCACCAAGATTTTTAATAAAAAACGAACAAGGTAAAAGTACACTTGTATATAGTAGAGTCCATTACATTTATAAAGAAGAAATTTCACTTAAAGAGCTAGACTTCACACTGAGACAGTATTTAATTCGAAATTTTGATTTGTATAAAAAATTTCCTGAAGATAGCAAGATAAAAGTAATTATGAAAGATGGCGGCTATTATACATTTGAATTAAACAAAAAATTACAAACAAATCGTATGAGCGACGTCATAGATGGTAGAAACATTGAAAAGATAGAAGCAAATATAAGATAGTTGTAAGAAACATGGTCATTAATAAAAATTTGGATAGTATATAAAGTAGTTAGGCATCATACATTGTCTAGCTGCTTTTTATTTTAAAGTAGATGCTTTATAAAAATTGAAGCGTGATGGAGGCATTATTAAATTTAAATAACAACATGAAATATTGTGGAAACAGTTGATACATATAGTCGCGTGGTGTCGTTCCCGTGACATGAAACTTTGTCAAATTGCCAATTAAATTGATAAGAAGTGTGAAATGTGAAAAAAACAGCAACAGGTTATAAAAAATGATTAATGCTGTTAGATTTTTATTAACTCCCTTAACGTAGGTTCAAAATTAGTTAAAATAGGGTTAATTCATAGCTCAGCAACTCACTAATATAATGAAAGTAGATTGTTCGTATTACGTAATTGAATTAATCATATGCAAATATATACAAACAAAAATTATAAATAGATTGGGAGCATACTACTATGAAATTGAAAACATTAGCTAAAGCTACATTAGCATTAGGATTGCTAGCTACAGGTGTAATTACATCAGAAGGTCAAGCAGTTCAAGCAAAAGAAAAGCAAGAAAGAGTCCAACACTTATACGATATTAGAGACTTGCACAGATACTACTCATCAGATAGTTTTGAATACAGCAATATTAGTGGTAAAGTTGAAAACTACAATGGTTCTAACGTTGTACGCTTTAACCAAAAAGATCAAAAACACCAATTATTCTTACTAGGAAAAGATAAAGAGCAATATAAAGAAGGTATTGAAGGTAAAGATGTCTTTGTAGTACAAGAATTAATTGATCCGAATGGCAGACTATCTACTGTTGGTGGTGTAACGAAGAAAAATAACAAAACTTCTGAAACTAAAATACCTTTATTAGTTAATAAAGTGTATGGCGGAAATTTAGATGCATCAATTGACTCATTTTTAACTCAAAAAGAAGAAGTTTCACTGAAAGAACTTGATTTCAAACTTAGACAACAATTAGTTGAAAAATACGGTTTATATCAAGGTACGTCTAAATACGGTAAGATTACTATCAATTTGAAAGACGAGAAAAGAGAAGTAATTGATTTAAGTGATAAATTACAATTCGAGCGCATGGGTGATGTGTTGAATAGTAAAGACATTAGTGGTATATCAGTCACTATTAATCAAATTTAAACCAAGCAAACAATGACTCTAAAGTAATAATTTTTGATCAGCTTAACGATGAAATGTTGAATAGATACGCATAGAAAAGAAATAACAAGTGTATCAAAAACAACTCAGTCGTTAGGCTGTTTTTGCGTTTTATAATGCAGACTATGAACATACTAAAAAGTCACATTGCTCCTGAAAGTGATAGCTATTGAATGTTAATTGGCTCTTCATTAACAATGATTTAAGTTTAATTAAAAGAGGGTTAATGTCAGTCTGTTTCAATGCCCTTTATAATAAAGGTATATGATTCAAATTGCGTAATGAAAACAATCCAATACATTTAGATTGGAGTAAAAAAATATGGAAATGAAAACATTAGCAAAAGCAACATTAGCATTAGGACTATTAACAACAGGAACTTTAACAACAGAGACCCATTCAGGTCATGCAAAACAAACTCAAAAGTCAGTAAACAAACATGACAAAGAAGCATTACACCGATACTACACTGGAAACTTTAAGGAAATGAAAAACATAAATGCTTTGAGACATGGTAAAAACAACTTACGTTTTAAATATAGAGGAATGAAGACTCAAGTATTATTGCCTGGAGATGAGTACCGAAAATATCAACAGCGAAGACATACGGGCTTAGATGTGTTTTTTGTTCAAGAAAGAAGAGACAAGCACGACATATCATA
Source organism: Staphylococcus argenteus (assembly GCF_000236925.1). Lineage (NCBI taxonomy): Bacteria > Bacillati > Bacillota > Bacilli > Caryophanales > Staphylococcaceae > Staphylococcus > Staphylococcus argenteus. The sequence continues at coordinate 429,576 of NC_016941.1, forward strand.
TACTGTTGGTGGTGTAACAAAGACGAATAAAACATCGGGATTTGTTAGTAAACCAATGTTAAATGTTACAAAAGAAAAGGGTGAAGATGCTTTTGTGAAAGGTTACCCTTATGATATTAAAAAAGAAGAAATATCACTGAAAGAGTTAGATTTTAAGTTGAGAAAGCATTTAATTGAAAAATACGGTCTGTATAAAACAACTTTAAAAGATGGTAGAGCCAAAATTAGTTTGAAAGATGGCAGTTTTTATAACCTTAATTTAAGATACAAATTAGATTTCAAATATATGGGGGAAGTCATAGATAGTAAACAAATTAAAAATATTGAAGTTAACTTAAAGTAAATAATTACGAATAATAAAAAGTAATTGAAGCGGCTTAACGATGAAATGTAAATTGGTGCGCATACCTTACAAAAAAGGATGTATCAATCGACATCGGTAAGCCGTTTTTGTGTGCTGTGAAGTTGCACCCAATTCTTGCATATTCTAAATTTCCTAACCTCCAACATCAAAATTCTCCACATCGCAATATAACCAAATGTTATAATAAATCTATTACACAAAGAGATAAATTACTTATTCAAAGGCGGAGGAATCACATGTCTATTACTGAAAAACAACGTCAGCAACAAGCTGAATTACATAAAAAATTATGGTCGATTGCGAATGATTTAAGAGGGAATATGGATGCGAGTGAATTCCGTAATTACATTTTAGGCTTGATTTTCTATCGCTTCCTATCTGAAAAAGCGGAACAAGAATATGCAGATGCATTGGCAGGTGAAGACATCACGTATCAAGAAGCATGGGCAGATGAAGAATATCGTGAAGATTTAAAAGCAGAGTTAATTGACCAAGTCGGTTACTTCATTGAGCCACAAGATTTATTCAGCGCGATGATTCGTGAAATTGAAATGCAAGATTTCGATATCGAACATCTGGCGACGGCAATTCGTAAAGTTGAAACATCAACACTAGGTGAAGAAAGTGAAAATGACTTTATCGGGCTGTTTAGCGATATGGACTTAAGTTCAACGCGACTAGGTAACAATGTTAAAGAACGTACTGCACTAATCTCAAAAGTCATGATTAATCTTGACGACTTACCATTTGTTCACAGCGACATGGAAATTGATATGTTAGGTGATGCATACGAATTCCTTATCGGGCGTTTTGCGGCAACAGCAGGTAAAAAAGCAGGCGAGTTCTATACACCACAACAAGTATCTAAGATACTGGCGAAGATTGTCACAGACGGCAAAGACAAATTACGCCACGTGTATGACCCAACATGTGGTTCAGGTTCATTGCTTTTACGTGTTGGTAAAGAGACGAAAGTGTATCGTTATTTTGGTCAAGAACGTAACAATACCACATACAACTTAGCGCGTATGAACATGTTGTTACATGATGTGCGTTATGAGAACTTCGATATCCGTAATGATGATACGTTGGAAAATCCAGCCTTTTTAGGCAATACATTTGATGCGGTTATAGCGAACCCGCCATACAGTGCGAAATGGTCAGCAGATTCAAAATTTGAAAATGACGAACGCTTTAGTGGTTACGGCAAACTTGCGCCAAAATCTAAAGCCGACTTTGCCTTTATTCAACATATGGTACATTACTTAGATGATGAAGGTACCATGGCCGTTGTACTACCACATGGTGTATTATTTCGAGGTGCCGCGGAAGGCGTCATTCGTCGTTATTTAATTGAAGAAAAGAACTACTTAGAAGCCGTGATTGGCTTACCAGCCAATATTTTCTATGGAACAAGTATTCCAACATGTATTTTAGTATTTAAAAAATGTCGCCAACAAGATGACAACGTACTATTTATCGATGCATCCAATGATTTTGAAAAAGGAAAAAATCAAAACCATTTAAGCGACGCCCAAGTCGATCGCATTATTGACACATATAAGCGTAAAGAAACGATTGATAAATATAGCTACAGCGCGACATTACAAGAAATTGCCGATAACGATTACAACCTAAACATACCGAGATATGTCGATACATTCGAAGAAGAAGCACCGATTGATTTAGATCAAGTCCAACAAGATTTGAAAAATATCGACAAAGAAATCGCAGAAGTTGAACAAGAAATCAATGCATACCTGAAAGAACTTGGGGTGTTGAAAGATGAGTAATACACAAACGAAAAATGTGCCAGAGTTGAGATTCCCAGGGTTTGAAGGCGAATGGGAAGAGAAGGAATTAGGGGAAATTTTTCAAATAATTTCTGGTTCAACACCACTAAAATCAAATAAAGAGTTTTATGAAAATGGTAATATTAATTGGGTCAAAACGACAGATTTAAATAATTCTAAAGTTACGCATAGTAAAGAAAAAATAACTGAATATGCTATGAAAAGTTTGAAATTAAAATTAGTGCCTAAAAATTCAGTACTTATAGCTATGTATGGTGGTTTTAATCAAATTGGTAGAACAGGTTTGTTAAAAATAGATGCCACAATAAATCAAGCAATTTCAGCCTTATTAATGAATCATGAAACGAATCCAGAATTTATACAAGCATTTCTAAATTATCAAGTTAAGGGTTGGAAGCGATATGCAGCAAGTAGCAGAAAAGACCCGAATATAACTAAAAAAGACATAGAACAATTTAAAGTTCCTTATGTTAGTATTAATGAACAGCAAAAAATAGGCGAATTCTTCAGTAAAATTGACCACCAAATCGAGTTAGAAGAACAAAAACTTGAATTACTTCAACAACAGAAGAAAGGCTATATGCAGAAAATCTTCTCGCAGGAATTGCGATTCAAAGATGAGAATGGTGAAGATTATCCGGATTGGGAAGTTACTACTATACAAAATATTACAAAATATACCAGTTCGAAGAAGTCTTCTAATCAATATGCTGACAAGGATAATTCTAAAGGTTATCCAGTTTATGATGCCGTTCAAGAGATTGGTAAAGATTCAAATTATGATATAGAAGAATCGTATATTTCTATTTTGAAGGATGGAGCAGGAGTTGGTCGATTAAATTTAAGGCCAGGAAAATCATCCGTAATTGGAACTATGGGCTACATACAGTCAAATAATGTAGATATTGAATTCCTTTATTATCGAATGAAAGTAGTAGATTTTAAAAAGTATATAATTGGAAGTACTATACCGCATTTGTACTTCAAAGACTATTCTAAAGAAACTTTATATATACCTTCAAGCATTCAAGAACAAGCAAAGATTGGTATGTTTATTTCAAATTTGGATAAGTTGATTGAAAATAAAAACCTTAAATTAAACTGTTTAAAACAATTAAAACAAGGATTGCTACAATCTATGTTTATTTAAATCTGTAGGAGTTTATTTTATAAGTAATGGTGATGTTATATTACTCGTTTAATAAGTGGATTTTAATTATGAAAGCTGCAAAATCAAGTAATCAAAAACGAACATTAAATTTAGGCACTGTGATAGCGCAGTGTCTTTTTTGTGTCGAAAATGTGTACAGAATAAGTGGTTAAATAAAGATTAAGTTGAGATAAAGTGTTATTCGTAAATAAAAGAGAGTAGATTGATAGGAATTAAATGATATTAGTTAACTATTTATTAAATTACTTAATAATGATTAATTTTTAGTTAAAGTAAGTTTAATGTGAAGCACGACCGTTGCTCATTATAATGAATGAGGATTGTTCGTATTGTGTAATAGAATAAATCAAATAGACTAAAAATTGGGAGCATAGAATTATGAAATTAAAAAATATTGCTAAAGCAAGTTTAGCACTAGGGATTTTAACAACAGGGATGATTACAACTACTGCTCAGCCAGTAAAAGCAAGTGAAAGTAGCAGGTTGTCGATTATAACCAAAAATACAAAAGACTTAAAAGATTATTATAATGGACCAACGTTCAGTCATAAAAATATAAGTGGCTATAAAGAGGAAGACAAAGTAATATTTACTCCGAATATGCAACAAGTTAGTGTTAAGTTAACTGGAAAAGAAAACCTTGAATTTAATGATGAAGATGTAGTATCTAATGTTGATGTATTTGTAGTTAGAGAAAATTCTGATAAATCAGGGAATACTTTTTCTATAGGTGGGATAACAAAGACAAATAGTCAAGATAACATAGATAATGTCAAAAGCGTGAACATGCAAATAACTAAAAAAATTAGTAGTAATGCTGAAACTGTAACTTCATCTTATTACAGTATAGGTAAAGAGAATATCTCATTAAAAGAATTAGATTTTAAATTAAGAAAGCATTTAATTGATAAACATGATCTTTATAAGACAGAACCTAAAGACAGTAAAATTAGAATTACTATGAAAGATGGCGGATATTATACATTTGAATTAAATAAAAAATTACAAGAGCACCGTATGGGCGATGTTATTAATGGTAGAAATATAGAGAAAATTGAAGTGAATTTATAAAATTATTCGAGGGAGTAAATCATGAGGGAAAACTTTAAATTACGTAAAATGAAAGTCGGTTTAGTATCAGTTGCAATTACTATGTTATATATCATGACAAACGAACAAGCAGAAGCATCAGAAACTAGCAAAACTGCTGGAAACCAAAAGGTAAATACAATTCAAGAAACTAAAGATGTAGCGCAACCTGTTCAAAATAATAAAGAAGCAAGTTCAGATGAAACGAAAAAGAATTTTGTTACATTGGATTCTATTAAACCAGGTGATCAAAAAGTCACAGGGACTACATTACCGAGCCATATTATTCTAATGAATATAGACGGAAAAAGTGCTGATTCAGTAGATGGAGGAAGCAGTGATTTAGTATTTGCTGATGAAAATGGAAGATTCGAGTATCCACTTAAAGATCGTAAGATAGTTCATAATCAAGAAATTGAAGTGTCTTCATCAGATCCAAATTTAGGTGAAGATGAAGAGGATGAAGAATTAGAAGAAGCTACAACTGAAAAAGCAAGTGTTGAGGAAGAAAGTTCAGATGCTAAGGCTAAATATACAATACCACGCTATGAAAAAGCGTATGAAATACCAAAAGAACGATTAAAAGAGGAAAGTGGACACCATCAAGTTTTCATTGAACCTATTACTGAAGGTTCAGGTATTATTAAAGGCCATACTTCTGTAAAAGGTAAAGTTGCGCTATCTATTAATAATAAATTTATTAACTTTGAAACAAATGCTAATGGTGGTCCAAATAAAGAAGAAGCGAAATCTGGATCAGAGGGTATCTGGATGCCTATTGATGACAAAGGTTACTTTAACTTTGACTTCAAAACAAAACGATTCGATAACTTAGAGTTAAAAGAAGGTAATGATATTTCATTAACATTTGCACCTGATGATGAAGAAGACGAAGCATTAAAACCTTTAATTTTTAAAACTAAAGTAACAAGTTTAGAAGATATTGATAAAGCAGAAACTAAATACGACCATACTAAAGTTAACAAAGTAAAAATCTTGAAAGATGTTAAAGAAGATTTACATGTAGATGAAATTTACGGAAGCTTATATCATACAGAAAAAGGTAAAGGTATTCTTGATAAAGAAGGTACTAAAGTAATTAAAGGGAAGACTAAATTCGCAAATGCAGTTGTGAAGGTAGACTCTGAACTAGGTGAAGGTCAAGAATTCCCTGATTTGCAAGTCGATGAAAAAGGTGAATTCAGCTTTGATGTAGATCAAGCCGGATTTAGATTACAAAATGGGGAAACACTAAACTTTACGGTAGTTGATCCGATTACAGGTGAGCTATTACATAAAGGGTTTGTTTCTAAAAACATAGATATTTATGAATCTCCTGAAGAAAAAGCAGATCGTGAGTTTGATGAAAGAATGGAAAACACACCTGCATATCATAAATTACATGGTGATAAAATTGTTGGCTACGATACTAATGGATTCCCGATTACTTGGTTCTATCCATTAGGTGAAAAGAAAGTTGAACGTACAACACCAAAATTAGAAAAATAATTAATTAAATAAAACAGCTTAATGATGTAATGAAATTAGTGAGTTAATCACTGACTTCAACGTCATTGAGCTGTTTTTTGTGCTTCGTTACAAAGCATTAGTGAATTTATTTTACGTGTTCATATTTTGAAACATCAAAGCCGTCTTGCTTAGCTTTGTTGATAATGTCTTTGATTGAATGTAGTCCTTTATCGGCGAAGTATGATCTTAAGTTGTCTTTTGTAGCTTGGTCAGCATTCTTATCTAATAACACATCGATATAGCTTAATTCGTGTTCTAAGAAGTTTGCATCATCATGTAGTACGAGCCCATTTTGAGAATAAACTTTCGCATCTGCTTGATTACCATATCCAACAACGCCAGTTGCTAATACACCTACCATTGCCGTAGCTACTAAAACCTTTTTAAATTTCATATCTATCACTCCTCTAAAAATTGTAACTCCATCATAACACTGAATATTAAGAAAATTACGTTTATTAAGTCGATTTAATAATTTTTAATAAATGGTTAAAGTGACAAATATTGTTAAAATGCAATTAATCTTTAGTGTAATGCTTATGTCCCTTCGTATTTATAAGTAGATTTCGAAGATATTTTAAATCAAATGAAACAATAATAAAAAATAATGCAACATAATAATAAGTACAAATTTAATTAAGAAATTAAATTGATTGTATATGTATATTTTGGTAACGTAAAAGAGAAATATACAAAATAATTAATTATTTATATGAAAAGAGAATATAAATGAAGTATAAAACAGAGAGACGTGAAACGATGGGATATTTAAAAAGGGTTGGAATGTACGTAAGTATCTTAATTTTAATAGTTGTTATAGCAGGTTGTGGCAAAGGTGATGATACAAAAGAAGGTTCAAAAGAAGAACAAATCAAAAAGAGTTTTGCGAAAATATTAGACATGTATCCAATTAAGAATCTCGAGGACTTATACGACAAAGAAGGATATCGAGATGGTGAATTTAAAAAGGGCGATAAGGGGACTTGGACTTTACTCACAAGTTTTGCTAAAAGTAACAAACCAGGAGTAATAGATGATGAAGGCATGGTGCTATATCTAAATAGAAATACCAAAAAGGCAACAGGTTATTATTTTGTAAATAAAATTTATGATGATATTAGCAAAAATCAGAATGAGAAAAAATACCGTGTTGAACTTAAAAATAATAAGATTGTTCTTTTGGATAATGTAGAAGACGAAAACCTTAAACAAAAAATTGAAAATTTTAAATTTTTTAGTCAGTATGCCGATTTTAAAGATTTAAAAAATTATCGAGATGGAAGTATAACAACTAATGAAAATGTACCGAGCTATGAAGCAGAATACAAAATGGAAAATAGTGATAGTAATGTAAAAAAACTTAGAGAAGTTTATCCAATTACAATAAAAAAGGCTCCAATATTAAAGTTACATATAGATGGTGATATAAAAGGAAGTTCAATTGGATATAAAAAAATAGAATATAAATTTTCAAAAGTTAAAGGTCAAGAGACAACATTAAGAGAGTATTTGAATTTTGGACCGTCTGATGAAGATAGCTAAAGATAATTAGATGTAGAAATAATTCTAAAACAGAGAGACGTGAAAAGATGGGTTATTTAAAAAAACTTGGATTGTACATAGTTATTATGGTTATGAGTGTTTTTATAATAGGTTGTGATAAATCAAGTAATACTGTAGAAAAATCAAAAGAAACACAAATCAAAAAGAGCTTTGCGAAAACGTTAGAAATGTACCCAATCAAAAATCTTGAGGATTTATATGACAAAGAAGGCTACCGTGATGGCGAATTTAAAAAGGGAGACAAAGGGACGTGGGTTATCAGTTCAGCAATGGTTAAACAGCCAAAAGGTAAAATTATGGAATCAAGAGGTATGTATCTATTTTTAAATAGAAATACAAGAACGGCAAAAGGATATTTTATTGTAGATGCAATAAGTAACGATACATTAAAAAAGACAGAAGATAAAGAAAAGCGTTATCCAGTAAAGATGGAAAATAATAAAATAATACCGATTGGGCCAATTAATGACGAAGGCATAAAAAAAGAAATTGAAAACTTTAAGTTTTTCTCACAATATGGTGATTTTAAAGGATTAAAAAAATATAAAGATGGTGACTATTCATATAACTCAGAAGCACCTACATATTCTGCTAAATTTCAATTAAGTAATGATGATTATAACGTTCAACAATTACGAAAAAGGTATGATATTCAAACTAAAAAAGCTCCTAAATTGTTGTTGAAAGGTACTGGAGATTTAAAAGGTTCATCAATCGGACATAAGGACATTGAGTTTACCTTCGTTGAGAATCAAGAAGAGAATGTATTTTTTACTGATAGTTTGGAGTTTACCCCAAGTGAGGACTATTAACTATGATGAAAAAAGGGGATACGGAACAATGAATAATTTTAGGCAATGCGCGTTGTGTATAGGTACGTCGGTCTTAATTCTATTAGTGTCAGGTTGCAGTGGCGTATCTGACACTCCTGAAGATTCAAAAGAAACACAAATCAAAAAGAGCTTTGCGAAAACGTTAGATATGTACCCAATTAAGAATCTCGAGGATTTATATGACAAAGAAGGGTATCGAGATGGCGAATTTAAAAAAGGTGACAAAGGGATGTGGACGATATATACAGATTTCGCCAAAAGTAATAAACCGGGTGAATTGAATGATGAAGGTATGGTTTTAAATCTGGATAGGAATACTAGAACCGCTAAAGGCCATTATTTTGTTACTACATTTTACCGGAATGGTAAACTACCAGATGAAAAGAATTATAAAATTGAAATGAAAAATAATAAGATTATTTTATTAGATGAAGTAAAAGATGATAAGCTCAAGCAGAAAATAGAAAACTTTAAATTTTTCGGTCAATATGCAAATCTTAAAGAATTGAAAAAATATAATAATGCTGATGTTTCAATTAATGAAAATGTTCCTAGTTATGATGTTGAATACAAAATGAGCAATAAAGATGAAATAGTTAAGGAATTAAGAAGTCGTTATAATATTTCAACTGAAAAATCACCTATATTAAAAATGCATATTGATGGGGACCTGAAAGGTAGTTCTGTAGGTTATAGAAAGTTAGAAATTGACTTTTCAAAACGTGAAAACAGCAAATTATCAGTCATTGAATTTTTAAGTTATAAACCAGCGAAAAAATAGTATTGATAAGGAATATTAGGGTGTGAAAAAATGGGATATCTAAAAAAGCTTGCACTGTTCATAAGTGTTATTATTTTGAGCATTTTTATAATAGGTTGTGATAGTTCAAGCGATACTGCGGAAAAAGCAAAAGAAAATTCAAAAGAAGAACAAATCAAAAAGAGTTTTGCGAAAACATTAGACATGTATCCAATTAAGAATCTTGAGGATTTATATGACAAAGAAGGATATCGAGATGGCGAATTTAAAAAAGGCGATAAGGGGACTTGGACTTTACTCACAAGTTTTGCTAAAAGTAACAAACCAGGCGAGATAGATGACGAAGGTATGGTTTTATTTCTTAATAGAAATACAAAGAAAGCAACAGGATATTATTACATAAGCAAAGTTCATGATGAATTTAATGAAAAAGACCATCAAAAAAAATATCATGTTGAACTTAAAAATAATAAAATAGTTCTTTTGGATAATGTAGAAGACGAAAAATTTAAACAAAAAATTGAAAATTTTAAATTTCTTAGTCAGTATGCGGATTTTAAAGATTTAAAAAAATATCAAGATGGAAGTATAACAACTAATGAAAATGTACCGAGCTATGAAGCAGAATTTAAATTGAATAATAGTGATGAAAATGTAAAAAAACTTAGAGAAGTTTATCCAATTACAACAAAAAAATCTCCAGTATTGAAATTACATATAGATGGTGACATAAAAGGAAGTTCAATTGGATACAAAAATATAGAATATAATTTTTCAAAAGTAAAAGACGAAGAAACAGCTGTAAGAGATTTTGTGAATTTTGGACCATCTGATGAAGATAGCTAAAGATAATTAGATGTAGAAATAATTCTAAAACAGAGAGACGTGAAAAGATGGGGTATTTAAAAAGGATTGGATTGTACATAAGTACTTTTATTTTAATAGTTGTTATAGCAGGTTGTGGCAAAGATAATGAAATAAAAGAAGACTCAAAAGAAGACCAAATCAAAAAGAGCTTTGCAAAAACATTAGATATGTACCCAATTAAGAATCTCGAGGATTTATATGACAAAGAAGGATATCGAGATGGCGAATTTAAAAAGGGAGACAAAGGGACGTGGGTTGTTAGATCTGAAATGATAATTCAACCAAAAGGTAAGAGTTTAACTTCAAGAGGCATGATATTATACATGAATAGAAATACTAGGACCACAACCGGTTATTTTTCAATAGAAGAGATAGATTCAAGAAAAAGTCTTGATGAAAGAGAAACAGAAAAAAAGTATCCTGTGAAAATGAAAAACAATAAGATTATTCCAACTGAGGAAATAAAAGATGAAAAGTTGAAAAAGGAAATTGAAAATTTTAAGTTTTTTGTGCAATATGGAAGTTTTAAAGGAATAGAGAATTATGAAAATGGTGACATTTCCTACAATTCTGAAGCTCCTATTTATTCAGCGAAATATCAACTGAAAAATGATGATTATAATGTTAAAGAATTACGCAAAAGATATGATATTCCAACAGAAAAGGCGCCCGAATTGTTGTTGAAAGGTTCGGGGGATTTGAAAGGGTCTTCAGTTGGATATAAGGAAATTGAATTTATATTCCTAGAAAATAAAAAAGAAAACATATATTTTTCAGATGGATTAAACTTAATTCCAAGTGACTAAAAATAACACAAAGGTTGATAGTGTTCAACAAATATTAACATGATAGAGAGAAGTGGAGAAATGAGATTTTTAAAGAGAGTCGCATTGTACATAAGTATTATGGCTTTGAGCATTTTTATAATAGGGTGTAATAGTTCAAGCGATACCGCAAAAAAACCAAAAGAAGACTCAAAAGAAGACCAAATCAAAAAGAGCTTTGCGAAAACGTTAGATATGTACCCTATTAAGAATCTCGAGGATTTATATGATAAAGAAGGATATCGAGATGGCGAATTTAAAAAGGGCGATAAAGGTATGTGGACGATATACACAGATTTCGCCAAAAATAATAGATCAGGTGTATTAGATAATGAAGGTATGGTTTTAAATTTGGATAGAAATACACGGACGGCCAAGGGATATTATTTTGTAGATACTATATATGACAATCATGAAAATTCTTATAGTAAAAATTATAAAGTTGAAATGAAAAACAATAAAATTATTTTATTAGACAAGGTGGAAGATCAAAAACTTAAAGAAAGAATTGAAAACTTTAAATTTTTCGGACAATATGCCGATTTCAAGAGTTTGAAAAGTTACAACAATGGTGATGTCTCAATTAATGAGAATGTTCCAAGCTATGACGTGAAATATAAAATGAGTAATAAAGATGAAAATGTTAAGCAATTAAGAAGTCGTTATAATATTCCTACTGATAAAGCACCGGTATTAAAAATGCATATTGATGGTAATTTGAAAGGAAGTTCTGTTGGATATAGAAAGTTAGAAATTGATTTTTCAAAACGCGAAAATAGCCATTTATCAGTAATAGATTCTTTGGATTACCAGCCAGCGAAAACTAATAAAGATGATGAATGATAAGGATGGTGTGAAACATTGAGGTCTATAAAAAGGATTATATTGTGCATAAGCCTGTTGATTCTAATCATTTTTGTAACATCTTGCTGTGGTGGTAATAAGATCACTGGAGATTCGAAAGAAGAACAAATCAAAAAAAGCTTTGCGAAAACGTTAGATATGTACCCAATTAAAAATCTCGAGGACCTATATGATAAAGAAGGGTATCGTGATGGGGAATTTAAAAAGGGCGATAAGGGTACATGGACGATATCAACAGATTTTGCTAAAAGCAACAAACAAGGTGAAATGAATAGCGAAGGTATGGTACTACATTTTAATAGAAATACGAGGACAGCAACAGGATATTATACTGTAAGAACAACTTATGATGAAGTGGATAAGTTGACACACGAAAAAAATTACCGTGTTGAATTTAAAAATAATAAGATAGTACTTTTAGATAAAGTAGAAGATGAAAATCTTAAACATAAAATAGAAAATTTCAAATTTTTCGGGCAATATGCCGATTTTAAAGACTTGAAAAATTATAAAAATGGAAGAATATCTAGCAATGAAAATGTTCCTTATTATGAAGCCGAGTACAAAAGGAATAATAGTGATGGAAATGTAAAAAAACTTAGAGAACATTACCCAATTACAACCAAGCAGTCTCCAATATTAAAACTGCATATAGACGGCGATATTAAAGGTAGCTCAGTTGGATATAAACAGATAGAATACACATTTTCTAAGGATAAAGATGATGAGACTTTTATGAGTGATTTTTTGAACTTCGGTCCATCACACAGTAAATAGTAAATAAAACCAGGGGCATAAACTAATTTAAAACAAGAGAGAAGTGAAAAGATGGGATATTTTAAAAGAGTTGTACTTTACATAATTGTTATGGTTGTGAGTGTTTTTATAATAGGTTGCAATAAATCAAACGATACTTCAGAAAAGCCAAAAGAAGATTCAAAAGAAGAACAAATCAAAAAGAGTTTTGCGAAAACGTTAGATATGTATCCTACTGAAAATCTGGAAGACTTTTATGATAAAGAGGGATATCGAGATGGAGAATTTAAAAAAGATGATAAAGGTACTTGGCTAATTAGATCTGAAATAGTTAAACAGCCAAAGGGCAAAGTAATGAAAACAAGAGGTATGCAATTATATATTAATAGAAATACCAAAACAGCCAAAGGTTTCTTTGTTTTGAAAGAAATAAGTGAAAATAATAATCGTGTAAATAAAGATAAGGAAGAAAAATATGAAGTGAAAATGGTAGGAAATAAAATTATTCCTACTGAACAAATTAATGACGAGAAAATAAAAAAAGAAATTGAAAACTTCAAGTTTTTTGTTCAATATGGGAACTTTAAAAATTTTGAAAAATACAAAAATGGTGAGTTTTCATATAATCCTGAAGCACCAATTTATTCGGCTAAATATCAATTACAAAACGACGATTACAATGTAAGGCAACTACGTAAAAAATATGACATTTCAACAAAAGAAGCGCCTAAGTTACTTTTAAAAAGTGGTGGGGATTTAAAAGGTTCCTCAGTTGGTCAAAAAGATATTGAATTTACATTTGTTGAAAGAAAAGGTGAGAATATTTATTTTAACGATAGTGTTGAATTCATACCAAGTAAGTAAAATTAAATTACAATGTGTGGTTTGATGAAATGATCAAATATCAAAAATGTGCAAAGAGATGTGACAAGATGAAGTGCTTTCAGAAATTATATTTGTTTATATTAATTTTAATCGTATTAATCACAGGATGCGAAAGTAATAATGATGACAAAGATTCAAAAGAAACACAAATCAAAAAGAGCTTTGCGAAAACGTTAGATATGTATCCTACTGAAAATCTGGAAGACTTTTATGATAAAGAGGGATATCGAGATGGAGAATTTAAAAAAGACGACAAAGGTACTTGGGTTATTAGATCTGAAATGACAACAGAATTAAAAGATGAAAATATGGAATCCAAAGGTATGGTCGTACGTTTAAATAGAAATACTAGAACAACTACAGGTGAGTATTTTGTTAGGATAATTAAAGAAGACAGTGAGGGCAAGGTATATAGTGATGAACGAAAATACCCAGTCAAAATTGAAAATAATAAAATTATTCCATTAAAACCAATCGATGACGAAAAAGTAAATAAAGAAATTGAAGAATTTAAATTCTTTGTACAATATGGGAATTTTGAAGAATTGGAAAACTATAAAGACGGTGAAGTGACATATAACCCAGAAGTACCAATATACTCTGCACAATATCAATTGAAAAACAGTGATCATAATGTAGAACAACTACGTAAGCGATATAATATCCCGACGAAAAAGGCGCCTAAATTATTATTGAAAGGTTCAGGTAATTTAAAAGGATCCTCAGTCGGATATAAAAATATTGAATTTACCTTTGTTGAAAACAAGGAAGAAAACATTTACTTCACAGATAGTATCAATTTCAATCCAACTAAGGATAAATAACTATAATTAGTTTTATAAAAATTGTAGTTAGAATATTTAATGATAAAGTTAAATTAACATTCTGTATTAAATTCATATATTCAGTTTTGTTTGATGACATAATAGTAGAAAAATTACTATTTTAACAGGTTGTATGAACCATACAAATATTTATAAAAAATTAAAGCAGAGAGATGTGAAATGATGGGGTATATAAAAAGAATGGCTTTGTACATGAGTGTATTACTTTTAATCATTTTTATTGTTGGATGTCGAAATATGAAAGATGAACAGAAAAAAGAAGAACAAACAAATAAAACAGATTCAAAAGAAACACAAATCAAAAAGAGCTTTGCGAAAACATTAGATATGTATCCAATCAAGAACCTAGAGGATTTATACGACAAAGAGGGATATCGAGATGGAGAATTTAAAAAGGGCGATAAAGGTATGTGGACGATATATACAGATTTTGCCAAAAGTAACAAAGCAGACGAATTAAGTAATGAAGGTATGGTTTTACACTTAGATAGAAACACTCGGACAGCTAAGGGATATTATTTTGTTAAGACATTTTATGAAAATGATAAACTTTCTGATAGAAAAAATTATAAAGTTGAAATGAAAAATAATAAAATTATTTTATTAGACAAAGTTGAAGATCAAAATCTTAAAGAAAGAATAGAGAATTTTAAGTTTTTCGGTCAGTATGCTAATTTCAAAGATTTAAAAAATTACAACAATGGTGATGTTTCAATTAATAGTAATGTTCCTAGTTATGATGTGGAATATAAAATGAGTAATAAAGATGAAAATGTTAAGCAATTAAGAAATCGTTATAGCATTCCTAATGATAAAGCGCCAATACTTAAAATGCATATTGATGGGGACTTAAAAGGCAGCTCCGTTGGATACAAAAGGTTAGAAATAGACTTTTCAAAAGAAGATAGAGATATATCAGTCATTGATTATTTAAGTTATAAGCCAGCGAGAAAATAGTATCGATAAGGAAATATTAGGGTGTGAAAAAAATGGAATATATAAAAAGGCTTGTATTGTTCATAAGCATTCTAGTTTTGAGTGTTTTTATAATAGGGTGTGATAGTTCAAGCGATACTGCAGAAAAATCAAAAGAAGATCAAAAAGAAACACAAATCAAAAAGAGCTTTGAGAAAACATTAGATATGTATCCAATTAAGAATCTCGAGGATTTATACGACAAAGAAGGATACCGAGATGGCGAATTTAAAAAGGGGGATAAAGGGATGTGGACGATATATACAGATTTCGCCAAAAGTAATAAACAAGGTGAATTGAGTAATGAAGGTATGGTCTTATACTTAGATAGAAATACACGGACAGCAAAGGGACATTATTTTGTTAAGACATTTTATGATAAGGGCAAATTCCCGGACAGAAAAAAATATAAAGTTGAAATGAAAAATAATAAAATCGTTTTATTAGATAAAGTAGAAGATCCAAATCTAAAAAAGAGAATAGAAAACTTTAAATTTTTCGGACAATATTCAAATCTTGAGGAGTTGAAAAGTTACAACAACGGCGACGTTTCAATTAATTGGAATGTTCCAAGTTATGACGTGAAATATAAAATGAGTAATAAAGATGAAATGGTTAAGGAATTAAGAAGTCGTTATAATATCCCTACTGATAAAGCACCGGTATTAAAAATGCATATTGATGGTAATTTGAAAGGAAGTTCTGTGGGTTATAAAAAGTTGGAAATTGACTTTTCAAAAGGTGAAAAAAGCGATTTGTCAGTAATAGATTCTTTAAATTTCCAGCCGGCGAAGGTGGATGAAGATGGTGTGTAACAATAAAGTCTATAAAAAGGATTGGATTGTGCATAAGTCTATTGATTTTAATCATTTTTGTGACATCTTGTGGTGGTAATAAGATCACTAGAGATTCGAAAGAAACACAAATCAAAAAGAGTTTGCAGTTAGATAAACTAAGTGATTGATAATTTGGAGGCGATTAAATGAGTCCATTTATTGAACCCCTTATAGGACCACTTATAGAACCTGGTATAAAGTCAATGGAGAAGAAGCATCAAAAAAAACATTCGCACAGTTATTGCATCTGAACATAAGCATAAATATAAAGATATTGAAAACGGATTAAAAGGTGAAGAAAAAGTATTAATTGAACAAATGGCGCAGCATTGCGAAGCTTTTAAAGCTAATTTTAAAGGCGCAGCTCAAGGAGATTGGGTTAAAAGTGCCATGTCTGAGATAGACAGTATTAAGGATGATTTGAAAAAAATTAATAGCTAAGCTACATACCGTATCACTAAATGAAGCGACCAATGTTTCAGTGCATAACCACAACTGATATTTGGCCGCTTCTTCTTAATTAACTTTAACCCCATATAAAGTAACGCTATCTTAATCGAAATATCACACTTACAATTGTAAAAACGTAACTTAAATCACTGTCCCGCATTAAACATAACCACATTCGTAACAGCAACAATAAAAATCCTCAAGTTCCAAAAGCTATGACCACTTTGTCGAAATCAATGCAAGTTAAGCTCTCCCGAACTACCCGCCATAAATCATCCTCACCTTACAAACCATAAAGCGCTGCAGTTAAGTATTGAATGGCATAGCCAATTGAAATGAAAATAGCAATCGTTATAATAGCACTGCCGATTGTATATAAAGTATGTTTCGTAGATAAACCTTCCGTCTTAGAACCAAAAACACTCAGTAGAATAAATGTAATGCCAATAATATATAAAGCTAAAATAACAAATAACATGTTTATACACCTCGATTCTCTTTCGTGAGATATATCTTTGTCTCCATTATAAAGTAAAGTGCTCAATAATTTAATTAAGTATACTATTTTTTTATTATCGAAGATTGCGAAAGATGAAACGCTCCTATATAATTTAAAACGGAATTATTCCTATTTGCAGATGGACGAAACAAATAAATTGAAGTGAGGGTATATATATATGGCTAAAATTCCAGTTACGGTATTAAGTGGTTATTTAGGCTCGGGGAAAACAACGTTGTTAAATCATATTTTACAAAATCGTGAAGGTCGACGTATCGCAGTTATTGTAAATGATATGAGTGAAGTGAATATCGATAAAGATCTTGTCGCAGATGGTGGGGGACTATCGCGCACAGATGAAAAATTAGTCGAACTTTCTAACGGTTGTATCTGTTGTACACTTAGAGATGATTTATTAAAAGAAGTAGAGCGTTTAGTGAAAAAAGGTGGCATCGATCAAATTGTTATTGAGTCAACAGGGATTTCAGAGCCAGTACCTGTTGCACAAACTTTCTCATATATTGATGATGAACTTGGCATTGACCTTACAGCGATTTGCCGTTTAGATACAATGGTTACAGTTGTTGATGCTAACCGCTTCGTTCATGACATCAACTCAGAAGATTTATTGATGGATCGTGATCAAAATGTTGATGAAACAGATGAGCGTTCGATTGCTGATTTATTAATTGACCAAGTTGAATTTTGTGATGTATTGATTATTAATAAAATTGATTTAATTAGTGAAGAAGAACTAGCGAAGTTAGAAAAAGTGTTAAGTGCATTGCAACCGACTGCTAAAATTATTAAGACAACAAATTCTGAAGTAGATTTAAAAGAAGTTTTAAATACGCAGCGTTTTGATTTTGAAAAAGCGAGTGAGTCAGCAGGATGGATCAAAGAACTTGAGTCTGGTGGGCATGCATCGCATACACCTGAAACAGAAGAGTATGGCATATCGTCGTTTGTATATAAACGTCGTCTACCTTTCCATGCTAAAAGGTTTAATGACTGGTTAGAAAGTATGCCGAGCAATATCGTACGTTCAAAAGGTATTGTATGGTTAGCACAATACAATCATGTAGCATGTTTATTATCTCAAGCAGGGTCATCTTGTAATATACATCCAGTAACATATTGGGTGGCTAGTATGTCTGAAGCGCAACAAACTCAAATATTAGCAGAACGTCAAGACGTCGCAGCTGAATGGGATCCAGAATATGGGGATCGTCATACGCAATTTGTCATTATTGGTACGGATTTAGATGAAGGAACATTAACAAAAGAACTCGATGCGTGTTTAGTCAACGCGCAAGAAATTGATGCAGACTGGCAACAATTTGAAGATCCATATCAATGGCAAATTAGACCAGCACGCTAAGTTGAATAAAGTATAATCATTTTTAAATTGTAGCTTTGTTGCTTGCTATTCATAGAAAATAATGAAAAGTTTAGATGATTGGAAGATGTTTTTGTTTTCAATCTATGCAAAGTGTGATAGTTTTGATAAAGCAGAAATTTGCATTTTATCCAATAGAGTCGAGACATGTATTTGTCTTGGCTCTTTTTTATGTATGTGTCGATGGAAGGTAACGACATAATCTCGCCATTCGTCAAATGAAGATACAATCATAAAAACGAGTGATGATTATCATAACCATTAATATTTCATTCATATGGTATAAGTCGTGGCGTTCTCGCTCTTCACAAATAAAACAACACAAAGCAAAGCCACCATCCCTATTGGTACAGTGGCCTGAGAATTTTAAGTATTCAATTCGTTTAAATTATTTTACGAAAATGTCGATAATTGCTTTGATGATTTTAATAATTGTACCTACAATAGCCATTGTTTTGTCCTCCTGTATGTTATTTGAAAATAGTGATGAGTTGATGTTCATTAATAATGGTTATTAGTTATTTCCTAAAAATTTACCTAGTAAATCTTTAAAGAATTTGAATAATTTTGCTACGAATTCCATGTGAGTGGCCCCCTTTAAATGAAGATTTCATGTTTATGAGATTTTTATAACTTACTTACCAGTGAATTTCTCAATTAATCCTTTAATGAATTTAATGATTCCTGCAATGATACCCATTTGAAAAACCTCCTTTGTTTGTTATGAAAACTTATTTACCAGTGAATTGTTCGATTAAGCTTTTGATAACTTTAATGATGCCAGCGATGATACCCATTAAGATTACCTCCTTTGCTTATGAGTTAACTTCATTGTACATAGTTATCTTGTGCGTAATTGATTTTTTTCCTAACTTGAATTGTTATGATCATAACTGCGATGTTTTTATTTTAAAAGGACGGGAAATACTGCCTAACTGTACAGGTACATTTACAAAAGCTTTACAAACATTGATTTAACAGAGATAAGCTCATGAAGTTGACATGAAGAAGAAATTTAATTATATTTTAAGTTATAAGTTTAAAAATGAATAACAAGTTAGGTCTCGTCTAGGCAATGCATTTTATAAAAGTGAATTGAACAGACAGAAGTAACATGACATATACATATGTGCAAGGAAGCACGCTTAAAGAGAACAATGTAACAAGGTATATCAACATACCATGCTGCATTGCCTAGTTAAACTGAAACCTGCAATAGTAAATTTTCTGCAATTATGTACAGAATCTACTATTGTAGGTTTTTATTTTTATAAATTAGCGATTTTGCAAGAATTGGAAATGAGGAGGTTATGCAGTGTTAAGTTTACAACTGCTATTTTCACTATTTATTATTACGCTTATCATTGCATTGATAAGTGGCTTGTTGCTTTTAGTACCAGCCATGCCAATTAAATATATTAAATTACATTTATACATATTAATAATGCCGGTTTTATTTGCAGTAATTGGTTTTTTCGTTTTTCATGGTCAATATATCTTAGGACCTTTTAAAATTGATCGATTATCTTGGTTATTAGCTGGCTTTGTAATGGCGCTAGGCTTTATTATTCAAAAGTTTTCAATGCGATATTTATTAGGTGATCATCATCATAGACATTACTTTCCGTTGTTTACGGCAATTACTTCTTTTGCATCTTTAGCATGGATGTCTGCAGATTTAAGACTGATGGCACTGTGCTGGGGAATGACATTATTATGTTTAACATTGCTGATGAACGTTAATCGTTTTTGGAAAGTGCCGCGTGAGTCTGCCAAATTATCTAGTATGACATTTCTATGTGGTTGGCTTGCATTTGTTGGTGCAATTGTTTCCATTTATATTGCGACTGGAGAGTGGCATGTACCACAACATATGTCTAACTCAATGTGGTCATTGATTACTGATGTACTGCTTGTATTAGCTGTCATGATACCAGCAGCACAATTTCCATTTCATCGATGGCTAATCGAATCTGCAACGGCACCAACGCCAGTATCAGCAATTATGCATGCAGGTATTGTGAACGCAGGTGGGGTTATTCTAACTCGATTTGCACCGATATTTGATAATGGTTTTGCTTTATCATTATTACTTATTCTTTCTAGCATTTCTGTATTGTTAGGTTCTGGTATTAGCTTGGTCCAAGTAGACTATAAGCGACAATTAGTCGGTTCTACGATGAGTCAAATGGGCTTTATGTTAGTTCAGTGTGCATTAGGTGTCTATTCAGCAGCAATCATTCATTTGTTACTGCATGGTATCTTTAAAGCAACGTTATTTTTACAGTCGGGTTCTATCGTGAAGCGATTCAATATTCCTAAACAAGCTTCGGCTAAAGATGCATATGGCTGGATTGTCATTGGGCGTATATTAGCTATTATTGTGGCATTTTTATTTTGGGTAAGTAGTGATAGAAGTGCGTATGAAGTGTTAAGTGCGCTAATTCTAGCTTGGTCATTACTAGTGTCGTGGAACCAAATGGTAGCATTTAGTAAAGGGCGCATGGCGCGTCTTGTTGGTATGATTTTGATTGCAATCGTGACATTCATTTACATCATTACACATAATTATTTTTACGATGTATTACAAAATATAACAACACATGCGGCAACACCGCCTACAATTAGTGTCATCATTAGTGTTGTCATATTAATCTTTGGTAGTTTATTAAGTATCTGGGTTGCACGTCGTCGATATTCTACGGCTTTTGCAGTGTTATATGTGTGGTTAGTAAATTTAGGTGAAGCACGTTCAAAAGCGATAGAAAGTCATCCAAGTTATTTGAAGAAGTATTTATAGGAGGTAAAGTGTATGACAACACAGTTAAATATAAATGAAGTTATTGAAAATGCTAAACGTGTTATTACACCGTTATCACCGATTTCAATTTTTGCTGCACGTAATCCCTGGGAAGGATTAGAAGCAGATACATTTGAAGATGTGGCTGAATGGTTACGTGAACTTAAAAATGTGGATATTTTTCCTGATAAAGCGTTAATTGAAAGTGCTGTAAAACGTGGTGAACTAGACGAAAGTATCTTTAATCAACTAGTAACTGATATGTTGCTTGAACATCATTACAATATTCCTCAACATTACATTAAACGTTATATTGATAACATCAAAACGTTAGAAGACGTTCCAGTATCGTATATTAATCAATCAAATGCTAATGTTGTCGATTTGCTGTTGGAAAAATCAGTACATGATACGTCTGAATCTTATCATCAATATAATGTCCGTCCTGTTAGTGATGCAGTCAAAGATGAACAAGGTGAACCACTTAGCGAACATGTAAATCGACAAATGATTAAATGGACGAAGCTATATATTGATCAATTTTTATCAAGTTGGACAATGCCGAAGCGTGAGCAAAGCTTTTATCATGCATGGTTACATTTAGCACAACATGATCGAAGTTTTTCTAAAGAACAACGTCAAATGATTAAACATTTGCCGAGAAATCCACAAGTGACTATAGAATCAGTGTTAAATCATTTTTCAATAGCGCAAGAGGATTACCAAGCTTATTTTGAAGGACATCTTTTGGCGTTACCGGGGTGGGCAGGTATGTTATATTACCGTTCACAACAACATCACTTTGAACAACAATTACTTACAGAGTATTTAGCGATTCGATTAGTAATTGAACAATTGGTAGTAGGAGATTATGTTATATCAATAAGTGAAGATAGTGCTTCACGTTCAAAAAGTTGGTACAAAGAAACAATCGCATCGTGGTGTTATTACAGTGATATGCCTATTGATGTATTATTACAACATAATATAAATGAAATACAAGAATTCATTCATTTTGCAACGACAATGAATCAGAATGTATTTAAAAATTTATGGCTGATTGCCTGGGAAATGACTTATGAAACGCAATTAAAACATAAAATTAAAGCAAATAGTGAAAATATGACTGATGGAACAATGGAATCGAAAGAAACACGTGTTGAAAGAAATCAGCAAACTAATCTGTCAGATGTAGTAATGCGAGATTCTACACAAATAGCTGCAATAAATGAAGGGCATGCCAATCAGTCGAATACATCAACGAAAGCGCAAATTGCATTTTGTATAGATGTCCGTTCAGAACCGTTTCGTAGACATATTGAAGCGGCAGGACCATTTGAAACGATCGGTATTGCCGGTTTCTTTGGGTTGCCTATTCAAAAAGAAGCTGTCGATGAGCAATTTAAACATGATTCATTACCTGTAATGGTACCGCCAGCATATCGCATTAAAGAATTTGCGGATCGTTATGATATGAATGTTTATCGCCAGCAACAACAGACAATGTCTTCGATGTTTTACACATTTAAATTGATGAAAAATAATGTCATGCCTAGTTTGTTATTGCCTGAATTAAGTGGTCCATTTTTAAGTTTGAGTACAATTGTCAATACGATTATGCCTAGAAAAAGTCGGGCGTCACTACAAAAAATTAAACAAAAATGGTTAAAGAAACCTGAAACCAAGTTAACCGTTGATCGAGAGTTTGATCGTAAGTCAGATTTACCTATAGGTTTTACAGAGCAAGAGCAAATTGATTTCGCGTTACAAGCGTTGAAATTGATGGATTTAACCGAAGCATTTGCGCCGTTAGTTGTGTTAGCAGGACATGCCAGTCATTCTCACAATAATCCACATCATGCATCACTTGAATGTGGTGCCTGTGGTGGTGCGTCAAGCGGTTTTAATGCCAAGTTATTAGCGATAATATGTAATCGCCCAAATGTCAGACAAGGGTTAAAACAATCTGGTGTAGTTATTCCAGAGTCAACTGTTTTTGCGGCAGCAGAACATCATACATCAACAGATACATTGGCATGGGTATACAAACCAGATACATTGTCACCTGAAGCGTTAAATGCGTATGAAGCTTTGAATGATGCAATGCCATTAATCTCTGAACATGCGAATCGTGAACGTTTAGCTAAATTGCCAACGATTGGTAATGTCGCTCATCCAGTGGAAGAAGCAGAACGATTTGCAAGTGATTGGAGTGAGGTACGTCCAGAATGGGGTCTAGCTAAAAATGCATCATTTATTATAGGGAGACGCCGATTGACAAAAGGTATTGATTTAGAAGGTCGAACTTTTTTACATAATTACGATTGGCATAAGGATGAAGACGGAACACTGTTGAATACTATTATTTCTGGTCCAGCACTTGTAGCACAATGGATTAATCTGCAATATTACGCGTCGACGGTAGCTCCGCATTTTTACGGAAGTGGAAATAAAGCGACGCAAACGGTTACCTCAGGTGTTGGTGTAATGCAAGGTAATGCTAGTGATTTAATGTACGGATTATCATGGCAATCTGTTATGGCTGCTGATCGAACGATGCATCATTCGCCAATTCGCTTGCTTATCGTTATTCAGGCACCAGATTATGTTGTAGCTAGACTGCTTGAAAGTAACGATCATTTTGCGAGAAAAATGTCTAATCACTGGTTACGTTTAATGAGTATCGATGAGGAAGGTCATTTTAAAAATTGGATTTCAAAATAAAATGATGTGGTGTGAAATGTCTGGAATCTCATTGCGTATGTAACGTTCTAACTTCTTTATAATAGCCAAAAATGATAAACTTAATGTGATAGATGTCATCGTGATGATGATGCCAAATTAAGTAATCAATTTTAATATTAATGGAGTTAGTGATATGAAAAGAACGAAAGGTGAAATCGAAGCAGAAATTAGCAAAGCCATAACACAATGGGAAAAAGATTTCCTTGGTAGAGGTTCCTTGTCAGTGAAGTCAGATATTTTAAGAGACATGGTAATAATTAGTTTGCAAGGTATTTTGACGCCTGCAGAATATCGTGTTTGCAGCACGAATGAAGGCTTATTAAATATTAAACGCACACGTTCTGAATTAGTTGAATCAGGTGAGCAAGATTTAAATGAAATTATCTTTAAAATTACAGGTATTAAAGTCATGAGCTTTCATAGTGATTTAAGTACAGTTACAGGTGAACGTATTATCGTATTCAAACTTGAGGATAATTTGGAAAAGCACATTTAGTGGTGACGTCATTGGTCATTGCGAAAGTGTAAGAGGCTGTCTAAATCTTAAGCATATGAAGATGATGATGTATTCTTGTTGAATGTAATGTCATTGAGGTTTCATTTGTATAAGCATATTGTTACATGACAATTATATGTGTGAAAAGTGTAGTTGATTATAATAAACAATTGAATATAAACGCAAAAGTTTCACTACCATATGTGTCTTAGTATGGAGCAGTGGAACTTTTGTTTTATATACTGTATGCTTTATCCATGTATCACATGAAAATAATGTGAACGATATAAGCGTAAAGTCGATATAAGATACCTAAAAAGTTAGGTATAATCACCATTGTCGCAATGAGTTTTTCCGCTTTAAAACCAATTACGCATAAGATAATGGGGATTAGATATAAGATGAAAATCCAATAAATTAAATTGGAGAATGATGGATGAATAGGGGTAAAGAATCGAACTAATGTAATAATTAATGCTATATAGACAAATATTACTCTATTGATACGCCATACCCCCCTCTGTATATTAAATATGAATTGTACAATATTAAAAATAGCAAAATGTTGTTATTTCTAATTATACAATGTTTTATTTGCAATATACATAACAATATGAAGTATATAATTTTGATATTGTCGATAAAGTGAAAATTAAAGTGATTTAACATTAAGGGGATAACATATTGGAAAATGAATTTAATCAACCTATAGGGGAACCTGTTTTACAAAGTGGCATGTTTCAGAGTCCTACCGCAGAGACATTGAATGGACGTTATGTAATATTGCAAAAGCTAAATGTTGAACATATTGAGGATTTGTACCAAAGTTTAGCATTACCTGAATATGATGATTCTTGGACATACTTATTTGCATCACCAATTCATGATCAAAAGAAATTTGCATCCTATATATTAGAACTAATAGCCAAAGAAGATATCTATTATGCTATTATCAATAAAGATTCGAATAAAGCAGTGGGTTATCTTTCATTAATGAGGGTGAATCCAATGCACGGCAGTATTGAAGTAGGTAATGTACATTATTCACACATGTTAAAACGTAGTCGTATGGCAACAGAAGCACAATATTTATTAGCGCAATATGTATTTGAAACGCTTCAATACCGACGTTATGAATGGAAATGTGATAATTTGAATAGTCCTTCTAAAAAGGCGGCTTTAAGACTTGGATTCACATACGAAGGTTTGTTTAGAAAAGCTATTATTTACAAAGGTAGAAATAGAGATACAGCTTGGTTTGCCATGATTGACGATGAGTGGCCAGAAATTAAAGAACGTTTACTAGTTTGGTTAGATCCTAGTAATTTCGACAGTAATGGTCATCAATTTAGTAAATTAAATCCATGAAAAAGAAATATTATATTACGATATTACAACTGAATATGATATTTCCATTGTCCTGAACTGATTATGGATGAAATAGTTATAATTAATGTGAATTTATAAGTGCAAGTTTTATATTGAAAAGAGAATTTTAAAATAAGAGGAGTTTGTAAGATGATAGATAAAAAATTAACATCTCCTAAAATGACAGTGCCATTATTTTTAATATCACTTGTCATATTTATAGGTGTGTTTTACAGTGTTGTGACTAATCAAGAATGGCTTAAAAATATAGATATGGGATCATTAGCATGGTTTACAGATTACTTTGGTGAGCCACAACGTCAATATGTTAATGGCTTGTTTAATTATTATATGACGTTTAGCGCAGAAATAGGTGACGTCAAAGGTGTTGTACTGATTTCGCTAATTGTCACAATCATACTGTTTATCAAACAGAGGCATTTAGCTATCTGGTTTGTGACGTATTTGGTATCAGGTGTCGTTATTAATAAATTGATTAAAGATACTGTTTTACGTCCAAGACCATATAATCATTTAGCGGTTGATACAGGTTTTTCATTCCCAAGTGGACACTCAAATGCAAGTACCTTGTTGTATTTCGCATTGATGATCATTATTATTTCATTAGCAGCGAAGACAATAACAAAAGTGTTGAGTGCACTGATTATGGGGATATTGTGGCTCAGCATACTATTTTGTCGACTTTATTTTCACGCGCATTATTTTTCAGATGTCATTGGCGGCACGTCACTAGCAATCATTTGGGTAGCGTTATTCTTAATGGTATATCCATACTTTATTAATCATCGACGACAACGCGTTTAGCAAACATCTTTAGACATAGTGGAGGTATATAGAAAATGAGAATTAAAACACCGAGTCCTGCTTATTTAAAAGGAACAAACGGACACGCAATATTATTACTGCATTCATTCACAGGTACAAATCGAGATGTGAAGCATCTTGCAGCAGAATTAAATGAACAAGGATTTAGCTGTTATGCTCCCAATTATCCTGGACATGGTTTATTGTTAAAAGATTTTATGGCATATAATGTGGACGATTGGTGGCAAGAAGTTGAGCAAGCTTACCAATTTTTAGTCAATGAAGGTTATCAATCTATTAGTGCTACAGGCGTCTCATTAGGTGGTCTAATGACATTAAAATTAGCACAACATTATCCATTGGCTCGTATTGCTGTGATGTCAGCACCGAAAGAAAAGAGTGACGATGGCTTAATTGAACATTTAGTTTATTATAGTCAACGCATGGCTAATATTTTAAATTTAGATCAGCAAGCAGCGGATGCACAATTAGCGGCGATCAAAGATTATAATGCTGAGATTACGAAGTTCCAACATTTTATTGATGATATCATGTCGCATTTATATACGATTAAAATACCGGCCAATATATTATTCGGTGGCAAAGATGATCCATCTTATGAAACAAGTGCTCATTTTATATATGAACATTTAGGCTCAGAAGAGAAAGAATTAAATGGTCTTGAAGATTCACATCATTTGATGACGCATGGAGAGGGTAGAGAGTTATTAGAGGCCAATATCATTCGCTTCTTTAATAAATTAAAATAATTGAAGATTTTAAAATTAGACACTTGAGTGACGATGTACTTGCATCTGTCATTTAAGTGTTTTTTGAGTGGCTCTATATCAATTCTGTCCCACTCCCAATGAGGTTATTATGTCAGTTTAAAGATGATTTTTCGATTTGCACGCGTCTCTTTAATAATATGAAGTATTGAAACAGGTGTATTGCATGTTAATTGCATACATGTTAGAGTGATACTTAAACACGTAGACGCTTTAACGCTTTAAAGGAGATATGAATGATGAAAAAACAACAATCACAATGGAAAACCTCAACTGGATTTATTTTAGCGAGTGCCGGATCAGCAATTGGACTAGGCGCCATGTGGAAATTTCCATATATGGCTGGTATATATGGTGGTGGCGCATTTTTAGCTATGTTCTTAATTTTCACTATATTTGTAGGTCTACCTCTGCTTATTATGGAATTTATAGTTGGAAAAATGGGACGAACATATACAACGCAAATTTACAGTAAATTGACAGGTAAGAAATGGCTGAATATCATTGGTTGGAATGGTAACTTAGCTGTATTTGTCTTGTTTGGTTTCTATAGTGTCATTGGTGGTTGGATTGTAATCTATATCGGTCAAGTGTTGTGGCAATTGATTGCATTTCAACGTATTAATCATCTCCAAGAAATAAATTTTGAAGCGATAATTACAAATCCATGGTTAACTGTGTTAGGACAAGGATTATTCATTATAGCTACGATGATCATTGTGATGTTAGGTGTCGAAAAGGGATTAGAAAAAGCCTCTAAAGTGATGATGCCATTATTATTTATTTTTTTAATCGTTATCGCAATTAAATCACTAACATTAGACGGTGCGTTAGACGGTGTGAAATTTATTTTACAGCCAAGAGTATCAGAGATTACAGGTCAGGGTATCTTATTTGCATTAGGACAATCTTTTTTTACCTTGTCATTAGGTACAACGGGAATGATTACATATGCGAGTTATGCCTCTAAAGAAATGACGATTAAGTCATCAGCTATTTCAATTGTTGTCATGAACATCTTCGTATCTCTATTAGCCGGCTTAGCGATATTTCCCGCATTGCATAGTTTCGGCTATGAGCCACAAGAGGGACCAGGACTATTATTCAAAGTATTGCCAATGGTCTTCAGTCAAATGCATCTAGGTACATTATTCTACTTAGGATTCTTAATACTATTCTTATTTGCAGCTTTAACATCATCAATTTCATTATTAGAATTGAATGTTTCTAACTTTACGAAGAATGACAATTCGAAGCGTAAAAAGGTAGCAGTTATTGGCAGTATTTTAGTATTTATCATTAGTATTCCAGCAACGTTATCATTTGGTATTTTAAAAGACGTAAGATTTGGAGCAGGAACCATTTTTGACAATATGGACTTCATCGTTTCGAATGTATTAATGCCATTAGGCGCATTAGGTACTACACTGGTCGTAGGACAATTATTAGATAAAAAATTATTGCAGCAACACTTTGGTAAGGATCGATTCAGATTATTCAGTGGCTGGTATTACTTAATAAAGTATGCGATGCCCGTCGTAATTATTTTAGTATTTATTGTTCAGTTATTTAGTTAATATATAGAAGCATCTGGCACACAAGTATTTGTGTTGTTCAGGTGCTTTTTGATTTGAGCTTGAGAATGATTGGGTCTGTTTTGAATTAAAAGAATCTTAGATAATTGCAAAAAAGCAAAATGTCGTTTATAATTCTTATCTGAAAAGTAAGGATTAAAAATCGATATGAAAGAAGGTTTCATTCATTTGGTAGAAGAAGGTCAGATGAAGATACATCAATGATTACGTATGATTTAATCGGCAATACGCCATTAGTACTATTGCAACATTTTAGTGACGAAAAAGTTAAAATTTATGCCAAGCTTGAACAATGGAACCCTGGAGGCAGTGTGAAAGATAGACTTGGGAAATATTTAGTAGAGATGGCAATTAAAGATGGCCGTGTGCGTTCAGGTCAAACTATTGTTGAAGCTACTGCTGGTAATACTGGTATAGGTTTAGCAATTGCTGCGAATAGACATCACTTGAAATGCAAAATCTTTGCACCGTATGGATTTTCAGAAGAAAAAATCAATATAATGATAGCGCTCGGTGCGGATGTTTCAAGAACGAGTCAGTCTGAAGGGATGCTTGGTGCACAAAATGCGGCACGTGCTTATGCTGAGAAATATAATGCTGTTTATATGAATCAATTTGAATCGTTTCATAATCCAGATACGTACTTTTATACGTTAGGACCTGAATTGGTATCAGAATTGCAAAATATCGATTATTTTGTTGCTGGTATTGGCTCTGGTGGTACGTTTACAGGTACAGCTCGTTACTTAAAGCAACACCAAGTGCAATGTTATGCAGTAGAACCAGAAGGGTCTGTATTAAATGGAGGGCCAGCCCATGCGCACGACACTGAAGGCATTGGTTCTGAGAAGTGGCCAATATTTTTAGAGAGAAGTCTTGTAGATGGGATATTTACGATTAAAGATCAAGATGCCTTTCGAAATGTCAAAAGTTTGGCAAAGCATGAAGGGTTGTTAGTAGGTAGTTCTTCAGGGGCAGCGTTACAAGGTGCATTGAATTTAAAGTCGCGACTATCTAAAGGCACGATTGTTGTTGTGTTTCCAGATGGTAGTGATCGCTATATGTCTAAGCAAATATTTGAATATGAGGAGAATAATAATGAACAAAAAAACTAAATTAATTCACGGTGGACACACAACAGATGACTATACAGGTGCGGTTACAACGCCTATTTATCAAACGAGCACATATTTACAAGATGATATTGGTGATTTACGTCAAGGATACGAATATTCACGTACTGCGAATCCAACGAGAAGTTCTGTTGAAAGCGTCATTGCGGCATTAGAAAATGGTAAATATGGCTTTGCATTTAGTTCAGGTGTTGCAGCAATCAGCGCAGTAGTGATGTTATTAGATAAAGGGGATCACATTATTTTAAATTCTGATGTATATGGTGGTACGTATCGTGCATTGACAAAAGTATTTACGCGATTCGGTATTGAAGTTGATTTTGTAGATACGACATATACAGATACAATCGAACAAGCGATTCGCCCAACGACAAAGATGTTGTTTATTGAAACACCATCTAATCCATTATTGCGTGTTACAGATATTAAAAAGTCTGCTGAAATTGCGAAAAAACATGGTTTGATTTCTGTTGTTGATAACACATTTATGACACCTTATTATCAGAATCCACTAGATTTAGGTATCGATATTGTCTTACATTCTGCAACGAAATATTTAGGTGGACATAGTGACGTCGTTGCTGGTTTAGTTGCCACATCAGATGATAACCTTGCTGAACGTTTAGCATTTATTTCAAATTCAACAGGCGGCATTTTAGGACCTCAAGATAGTTACTTACTAGTAAGAGGTATTAAAACGTTAGGGTTACGTATGGAACAAATTAATCGTAGTGTTATTGAAATCATTAAAATGCTACAAGCACATCCAGCTGTGCAACAAGTATTTCATCCAAGTATTGAAAGTCATTTGAATCATGATGTACATGTGGCTCAAGCAGACGGTCATACGGGTGTGATTGCATTTGAAGTGAAAGATACTGAGAGTGCGAAACAATTAATAAAAGCAACATCATATTACACATTAGCTGAAAGTTTAGGTGCTGTTGAAAGTTTAATTTCAGTACCTGCATTGATGACGCATGCATCAATTCCAGCTGATATTAGAGCTAAAGAAGGTATTACAGATGGGCTGGTTAGAATTTCTGTAGGTATTGAAGATACAGAGGATTTAGTAGAAGATTTAAAACAAGCGTTAGATACGTTATAAATTATAGATCTTAAAGGCACTGGCATATATTTTAAGATCAACTTAAATTGTTCTTGAAAATGCTAGTGCTTTTATTTTTATGTAGAGCGTCATACTACTTGTATTGAATTGCAGTTGTAGGAAGTTATTAGATTTTTGTTAAGTTAGGTTATAGTAGCAAAAATTTCAGTAAACAAAGTGAATTATTTTTGAAAAGTATTAGTATGAGAAAGTTATTTTTTAATTTTTTAGAAAATTCGGCAAATTGTATTGACGGTGGCATCAAAGTTACATATAATGCTCTTATTCCTAGTGGATTAATAAGAATTTGTAGGAGGGGGCTTTGCATGATTGAGTTTCGACAGGTAAGTAAGACATTTAATAAAAAGAAGCAAAAAATACATGCTTTGAAAGATGTGTCATTTAAGGTTAATCGGAACGATATTTTTGGTGTGATTGGATATAGTGGTGCTGGAAAAAGTACGTTAGTAAGACTCGTAAATCATCTTGAAGCTGCCTCAAGTGGTCAAGTGATTGTAGATGGACATGATATTACAGATTATAGTGAAAAAGCGATGCGAGAAATTAAAAAAGATATAGGAATGATTTTTCAACATTTTAATTTGTTGAATTCAGCTACTGTATTTAAAAATGTAGCAATGCCACTCATTTTAAGTAAGAAAAGTAAAAAAGAAATCACGCAACGTGTGACGGAAATGCTTGAATTTGTAGGTTTGAGCGATAAAAAAGATCAATTTCCTGATGAATTGTCTGGTGGGCAAAAGCAGCGGGTAGCTATTGCAAGAGCGTTAGTTACTAATCCAAAAATATTACTATGTGATGAAGCGACAAGTGCACTAGATCCAGCAACGACCGCTTCAATATTGGCATTATTAAAAAATGTAAATCAAACGTTTGGAATAACGATTATGATAATTACCCACGAAATGCGTGTCATTAAAGATATTTGTAATCGTGTTGCTGTTATGGAAAAGGGGCAAGTTGTTGAAACTGGAACAGTGACGGACGTATTTAGTCATCCGAAAACGACGATTGCTCAAAACTTTGTATCTACTGTAATTCAAACCGAACCAAGCTCGCAATTACTACAAAATTTAAATGACAAGCAGGTTGGTGACTATAGAGATTATAAACTCTTTATAGAAGAAACTCAGTTGCCACATCCTATTGTGAATGATCTGATTCAAATTAATCAAGGACAGGTTAAAATATTGTTTTCTTCTATGTCTGAAATACAAGGGAAAACAGTTTGCTATTTGTGGCTGAGATTTGATGCGAATCAGCATTTTAACGACACTAAAATAAAGCATTATTTTGAAATGAATGATATTCAGTTTGAGGAGGTGCAATAGCGTATGTTTGGTTCTGATTTAGATAGCGCGCAGCTTTTGCAAGCATTATATGAAACGCTGTATATGGTGTCGGTTGCATTATTTTTAGGTGCAGTGATAGGAATTCCTTTAGGTGTTTTATTAGTGGTGACTAGAAGAAAAGGTATATGGCCTAACATGTTCATACATCAAATTTTAAATCCATTAGTTAACATTTTAAGGTCATTACCATTTATTATTTTGCTTATCGCGATTGTACCATTCACTAAATTAGTCGTAGGCACTTCGATTGGT
The DNA here is from genome assembly GCF_000236925.1 of Staphylococcus argenteus. Taxonomy (NCBI): domain Bacteria; kingdom Bacillati; phylum Bacillota; class Bacilli; order Caryophanales; family Staphylococcaceae; genus Staphylococcus; species Staphylococcus argenteus. The sequence continues at coordinate 462,383 of NC_016941.1, forward strand.
ACGACTGCTGCAATTGTACCGTTAACAGTATATGTAGCACCTTATATCGCCCGACTTGTTGAAAATTCTCTGTTGGAAGTAGATGAAGGGATAATTGAAGCGGCAAAAGCGATGGGAGCTTCACCGCTACAAATCATTAGATATTTTTTAATACCTGAAGCATTGGGCTCGTTAGTATTGGCAATTACAACTGCGATTATTGGACTTATTGGAAGTACAGCGATGGCTGGTGCTGTTGGTGGAGGCGGTATCGGCGATTTAGCCTTAGTATATGGCTATCAACGCTTTGATACAACAGTCATTATTATTACGGTTGTTGTATTAATTATTATTGTTCAAGTGATTCAAACGTTAGGAAATGTCTTAGCTAGATTTATACGTAGACACTAACGATTGATATAAAAGTATTAATTTGAAGGGGATTGATAAAATGAAGAAATTAATTGGATTAGTCATTGTGGCATTATTGTTATTGGCGGCATGTGGTAGTAATAACGATAAAAAAGTAACGATTGGTGTCGCATCTAATGATACTAAGGCTTGGGAAAAGGTTAAAGAATTAGCTAAAAAGGATAACATTGATGTGGAAATCAAGCATTTTTCTGATTACAATTTGCCTAACAAGGCTTTAAATGATGGTGATATTGATATGAATGCATTCCAACATTTTGCATTTTTAGATCAATATAAAAAAGCGCATAAAGGAACTAATATTTCGGCATTAAGTACAACTGTGTTGGCACCTTTAGGTATTTATTCAGATAAAATCAAGGATGTTAAAAGTGTGAAAGATGGTGCCAAAGTTGTTATTCCTAATGATGTATCTAATCAAGCGCGTGCATTGAAGTTATTAGAGGCTGCAGGATTAATTAAATTGAAAAAAGATTTTGGTTTGGCAGGAACAACGAAGGACATCATTTCTAATCCTAAACATTTGAAAATTACAGCAGTTGATGCACAACAAACAGCACGTGCATTATCAGATGTTGATATTGCTGTCATTAATAATGGTGTCGCAACTAAAGCCGGAAAAGATCCAAAGAAAGATCCGATATTTTTAGAAAAATCTGATTCAGATGCCGTGAAACCTTATATTAATATTGTCGCTGTTAATGACAAAGATTTAGACAATAAAACTTATGCAAAAATTGTTGAATTGTATCACTCTAAAGAAGCGCAAAAAGCGTTGCAAGAAGATGTGAAAGACGGAGAGAAACCTGTTAATTTATCCAAAGATGAAATAAAGGCAATTGAAACATCATTAGAGAAATAAGTTAAGCATGTCCTACAAGCAAAGTTAACACTTATGTTTGCAGGACATTTTTGTTTGACTAATAAAATATTTCAAAGTGAGATAGGGATTGTAACCATTTTATAGTTAAATATTATGAAATTGTAATAATTTAGATATTGTAAAATCTAATAAGTTGTAATAATTTTAAGGAGTAATTATAAAATTTGATGACACAGTATATGATTTTTTTGTAATGATAATGTCATCAAACATCAACCTATTATACATAATTAAATCGTATAATGATGTAGTATTCATAAATTCGGATAAAAAGAATGTTAGGAAAGTTAAGCAAGAGGAGGATTTTTAAAGTGCAAAAAAAAGTAATTGCAGCTATTATTGGGACAAGCGCGATAAGCGCTGTTGCGGCAACTCAAGCAAATGCGGCTACGACTCACACAGTACAACCGGGTGAATCAGTGTGGGCAATTTCAAATAAGTATGGGATTTCGATTGCTAAATTAAAATCATTAAATGGTTTAACATCAAATCTTATCTTCCCCAATCAAGTATTAAAAGTATCGGGATCAAGTAATTCTGCGAGCAATAGTAGTCGCTCATCAACAAATTCAGGTGGTGGATCATACTATACAGTACAAGCAGGAGACTCATTATCATTAATCGCATCGAAATATGGAACAACATATCAAAACATTATGCGTCTTAATGGCTTAAATAATTTCTTTATTTATCCTGGTCAAAAATTAAAAGTATCAGGTACTGCAAGTTCAAGTAATTCTACGAGCAATAGTAGTCGTCCATCAACGAATTCAGGTGGCGGATCATACTATACAGTACAAGCAGGAGACTCATTGTCATTAATCGCATCAAAATATGGAACAACATATCAAAAAATTATGAGCTTAAATGGCTTAAATAACTTCTTTATTTATCCGGGTCAAAAATTAAAAGTAACAGGTACAGCATCTACGTCTAATAGCGGGTCTGCAACAACTACAAACAGTGGTTATAGAACACCTATTTTCAATCATCAAAACTTATATACATGGGGTCAATGTACTTATCATGTATTTAATCGCCGTGCTGAAATTGGTAAAGGTATTAGCACTTATTGGTGGAATGCTAATAACTGGGATAACGCTGCAGCAGCAGATGGTTACACTATCGATAATAGACCAACAGTAGGTTCTATTGCGCAAACTGATGTAGGTTACTATGGACATGTTATGTTTGTAGAACGTGTAAATAATGATGGTAGTATTTTAGTTTCAGAAATGAACTATTCAGCTGCACCAGGTATTTTAACTTACAGAACAGTACCAGCTTACCAAGTAAACAATTATAGATATATTCACTAAAGTCTTACGCATATTTATATATTATGAACTCCTATTACATTCGTGACGTGTGTGATAGGAGTTATTTTATATAAGAAAAAGGGTTGGTCGAATGAACTTTTCATGTTCTATGTTCGACTAACCCTTTACTACTTAGTATTCATGCTTTACTTTACGAAGACTTGTAAATAGTCTGGCACCATTAGTTATTAATGTAATAATTGCGACTGCCTTTTTGAATTTACGTGGTGATTTGATTGAAATGTAAAAATCTAATAATGTTCCAACAGTACTTAAACCTAATGAAATATAGACTAATTTTTTATTTTTAGCATGATATTTATAGCCATTATAACCATCAACTACAAATCCTGCGATATTTATTAAACTTGATAAACGTTGTGATTTTGTACGTTTTGCCATAGTAATATTCCCCCTAATATGTTCTGTTTCTTTGTGAAATATGAGTGCAATATATTTCAGTGTGAACGTTGACTACTCATATATGATAACATAATTGTACAATACAATTTGTATAATTGAGTGAACAAATTCGGGGTGGCATAGATGATTAAATGTGTTTGTTTAGTTGAAGAAACAGCAGATAAAATTTTACTAGTACAAGTAAGACATCGAGAAAAGTATTATTTCCCAGGTGGTAAAATTGAAGAAGGGGAAACACAAGTACATGCATTATTACGAGAAATTCAAGAAGAGCTTAATTTAACATTAACAGAGAATGACATTGAATATGTCGGAACAATTGTAGGACCTGCATATCCTCAACATGATATGCTTACAGAATTAAATGGTTATCGTTCATTAACTAAAATAGATTGGAATCATATAACGATTAATAATGAAATTACAGATATTCGTTGGATTGATAAAAAGGATGACAAATTGATTGCGCCTGCTGTTAAAGTTTGGATTGAAGAGAATGGTGGAAAATATGCCAAACAATAACACGCTTGTATTACGCAGTTATGTCCCGAAAGATTTACCTATGATTGAAGACTTTCAATTAAGCGACAAAGATTTAAAATTTGTTAAAACACCAAAGGAAAATATTACAGCAGCATTGTCTGATGACGAAAGATATCCAATCGTCGTATTGAGAAATCAACAATGTGTTGCCTTTTTCACATTACATTGTGGTAAAGGTGTCGAACCATTCAGTGATCATTCAGGTGCAATCTTTTTTAGATCATTTAGTGTGGATCGACGTTTTCGTAATCAAGGGGTAGGTAAGTTGGTAATGGAAAAGCTCCCGTCATTTATAGCTGCGACATTCCAAGATATTAATGAAATCGTATTAACAGTTAATACTGACAACCCACATGCAATGACACTTTATCGTCAACAAGGATATCAATATGTTGGAGATAGTGTATTTGTTGGAAGACCTGTTCATATTATGACACGTATTTTAACTTGAAAATAAAAGCATCTTTATTATCTTCAAATGCTGATGGTTATTGGAAATTTCAGCAATGATGTGTAAAGATGCTTTTTTGTATAGCTTATTTTAGATTGATTAATTTAAAAACATTGAAAAGCGACCTCGTGCCATCATATGGATGATTCACTGGTCGCTTAAATAATATAGTTACTTCGATTTAATTTATTGTCTCATCATTTTGACGTCGACGAGATGGTCTTTTGATTAAAAATGCTGTAATCCATGCAGTAATCGGAATACTCACTGCTACAGCAATACCACCTAGTAAAATAGATATAAACTCTTGTGCGAATATTTTCGAGTTGATAATATGGCCGAATGAATATTGGAGTTTGAAAAACCAAATAAACAAGGCGAGTTGACCACCGAAAAAGGCGAGGTAAATCGTGTTAGCTGAGGTAGCTAAAATTTCTCTGCCGACTCGCATGCCCGATTGGAACAATTCATATTGTGTAAGTGTTGGATTTACTTGATGTAATTCGTAGATAGGTGAACTGATTGTAATTGCTAAATCTATCACGGCTGCAATGACAGCAAGAATAATAGTAAATACCATGAATTGAATCATATTAATACCGATATTCATTGAATACACATAAGTTTCGTCTTGTTGTTCGGTTGAAAAACCTTGTAAGTGTCCAATATACACTGATAAATAAATAAGTGTGATTAATAAGATTGTTGTAACAACAGTACTGATAAATGCAGCTTGCGTTTTTACATTGTAACTATTTAGTACGAATAAATTACAAGCTGCGATTATGATGCAGAAAATAAATGTCACGACATAAATCGGTACACCAAAGATAATGAAAATAATGCTAATAAGTAAAATTGCAAAGTTTAAAAATAATGTTAGGTAAGAGACAAGTCCCTTTTTTCCTCCGAAAATAACCATTAACAAGAGGAGCAATAACGCTAATATAAATACAGCATTCATTGTTTCGCCCTCCTTAATGTTTCAAATATTTCCATAAATAATATCGTGATAGGTATAGTTAAGACGATACCTATTCCACCAGTTAATGCTCGAGCAATTTCTAAAGACCAGTTCATTGAAATGGTATATGTTACTGTATTAGCATTTTTTAAGTAAATTAAAAACATAGGTAAAGCGCCTGATAAATATGAAAATAATAAAATGTTCGTCATCGTTCCCATAATGTCTTGCCCAATGTTACGTCCAGCAAGTGCCCATCGTTTCATTGAAATATCAGGAGTACGTTGCAAAATTTCATGCATGCCACTGGCAATCGTAATTGCAACATCCATAATTGCACCTAGTGAACCGATTAACACTGATGCCAAAAAGATGTCTTTTGGCGGTAATGATAAAAAATTCATCGTTTCATATTTAATACCCTTACCATCTGTCATAAATATGATTAACTCTGTTAAGCCGATGCTTAAAAATGTCCCGATAATTGTGCTTGCAACTGTTATCAGCGTACGAATGTGCCAACCTGTAACAAGTAGTAATGTAAGCATTGTTGAACAGATCATTGCAATCGTCATAAGTAAGAATAAATTGATACTGGTATGTTGAATATGAATATAAATCGCGATTAAAATTGCAATCGAATTTAAAATTAAAGATAAAATGGACTGAAGCCCGACTTTGCGACCAACTAATAATACGGTCAATAAGAACAAACCAGTAATGACCACAGTTAATGTATCACGCTTTTTTTCTATAATATAAGCGTCACTAGGTTTATCCGAAATATGTAATAACACTTTTTCGTGTGTGCGAAATGCCTCGGAATCTGCTTGAGACTTAACGTATTGATGATTGATTGTCGTTGTTTCTCCAGCAAATTGACCATTTAATATTTTGACTTTTAATTGATTTTTATATTTAACATCACGATTGTTTTGTGCATCTTTTGTAGGTGTCGTTGAAACATGTTTGACATCTATAATTTGACCAATAGGTTTATTGTAAAAATTCTCGTTATGTAATGTGAACAGAATCGCACCGATAAAAACGATGCAAAATATACTTAAAATAATATTAAATGGCTTTGTAAATAATTTTCTGTATTTCAAAAACAAAACCCCAATTCTATGAATGAATTAATATGGTGATTATACGCCCTTAATTTTTTATTTTCAAAGATATTACTAATAAGAATGACTTGAAAAGTAAACTTATTTAATGAAATGTTGATGTTTTAGCCATTAATTGTTGGATAAGTGTTAGTAATATGCCGATGTCACTTTTCGTATAAGGTTCTTTTGTTATGGCACATATTGTTCTTTTTAGTTCGGTATGGTCTAGTTTAATATCAACCCAATCTTTAGATTCAGGTAAATGTGTATTATGTGATGAAATAATGTAGCCTTCTTTTTGACGTAGTAAGTATTGCGCAAGTGGTTGGCTGCTAATAGTGTATACGTCTGATTTGATAACCTTTTGCAATTGCTTTTTCACAGTTTCAGCAAATGGTGCTAAGCAGTAAAAATGATGATGTTCAAACTGCACTAACGGTGGATGCGTCGTCATTGCAATAGGATCATCAGATGGTGCATACAAATGGTAGTGTTCTTCAAACAAAGGCAACATATGTAATTGTTTATGTTTATTAATTTCAGGTGTAAGCTCCGTAAAACCAATATCGATATTACCGTTTAAGACGCTATTAATAATTGTGTCGTGTTGTAATAAATTAGGGATAACATGTGTATCATTTTGTAAATGAAATGTTTGGATAAGTGGCAATAACATATGAGATACATCACTTTCATCATAACCAATGTAAATGCTTTTATTTTTAGTTAAACCATGACTTTGAAATTGTTCAATTGTGCTATCTAAATGTTCTATAATTTGTAATGCTTCATTAAATAGTAACTTACCTTCTGACGTGAGTGTTATGTTGCGTCCGTGTTTTTTAAATAATGACACGTTAAGTTCTTGTTCTAGTAAAGTAATTTGTCGGCTAATCGCTGATTGTGCAATATTTAATTCTAGTGCGGTTTCGGAGATATGTTCTCTTTTAGCAACTTCTATAAAATATCGTAATTGTTTAATTTCCATAGCGAAATTTGTACCTCCAAAAATGAGTGTTTTGTAACTATTATAGCAATAATATTAGTGATTGTTCTATTTTTTAGATGAATATCTTCTATTTTATATATTGAACAGATAAATTTTTTACATTATAGTAATTATCATTAACAACTAATATCAGAATATTCTAAAAAAGGGGTGTGCATCATGCACAATGAGAAATTAATTAAAGGTTTATATGACTATCGTGAGGAACATGATGCTTGTGGTATTGGTTTTTATGCGAATATGGACAATAAAAGGTCTCATGATATCATTGATAAATCACTTGAAATGTTACGACGCTTAGATCATAGGGGCGGGGTCGGCGCAGATGGCATCACTGGTGATGGCGCAGGTATTATGACTGAAATACCTTTTGCATTTTTTAAACAACATGTAACGGACTTTGATATCCCAGGTGAAGGTGAATATGCCGTGGGTTTATTTTTTTCTAAAGAACGCATATTAGGTTCTGAACATGAAGCGGTTTTCAAAAAATATTTTGAAGGTGAAGGCCTATCAATACTAGGCTACCGTGATGTACCGGTTAATAAAGAGGCGATTGCGAAACATGTGGCAGACAGTATGCCAGTCATTCAACAAGTGTTTGTTGATATTAGAAACATTGCTGATGTTGAAAAACGATTGTTTTTAGCTAGAAAACAATTAGAGTTTTATTCTACCCAGTGCGATTTAGAATTGTACTTTACGAGTTTATCACGTAAAACAATTGTATATAAAGGTTGGTTACGTTCAGATCAAATTAAAAAGCTCTATACAGATTTATCAAACGAATTATATCAATCGAAGCTTGGTTTAGTACATTCGAGGTTCAGTACTAATACATTTCCAAGTTGGAAAAGGGCCCATCCTAACCGTATGCTAATGCACAACGGTGAAATTAATACGATTAAAGGTAATGTCAACTGGATGAGAGCACGTCAGCGTAAATTAATCGAAACATTATTTGGTGATGAGAAACACAAAGTTTTTCAAATTGTGGATGAAGACGGAAGTGACTCTGCAATTGTAGATAATGCATTAGAATTCTTGTCATTAGCGATGGAGCCAGAAAAAGCAGCAATGTTACTGATTCCTGAACCTTGGTTATACAATGAAGCGAATGATGAAAATGTGCGTGCATTTTATGAATATTATAGCTATTTAATGGAACCGTGGGATGGCCCAACAATGATTTCGTTCTGTAATGGTGACAAACTTGGTGCGCTTACAGATAGAAATGGTTTACGTCCTGGTCGATATACAATAACTAAAGATAACTTTATAGTCTTTTCATCTGAAGTGGGTGTTGTAGATGTCCCTGAAAGTAATGTTGCTTTTAAAGGACAATTGAATCCCGGAAAGTTATTGTTAGTTGATTTTAAAGCGAATAAAGTTATTGAAAATAATGATTTAAAAGGTGCGATTGCAGGAGAACTACCATATAAAACATGGATTGATACACATAAAATTAACTTTGATTTTGAAAATATAGCGTATCAACCTTCCGAGTGGCAAGATGATACGTTATTTAAATTGCAACGACAATTCGCTTATACGAAAGAAGATATTCATAAATATATTCAAGAACTTGTAGAAGGGAAAAAAGATCCTATTGGTGCGATGGGGTATGATGCACCAATCGCAGTATTAAACGAGCGACCAGAATCATTGTTTAATTATTTTAAACAGCTATTTGCACAAGTAACAAACCCGCCAATTGACGCATATCGTGAAAAAATTGTTACGAGTGAATTATCTTATTTAGGTGGAGAAGGGAATTTATTAGCACCGGATGAAGCTGTTTTAGATCGTATTCAGTTGAAACGACCAGTATTAAATGAAGAACATTTAGCTTCTATTGATCAAGACCAATTTAAATTGACTTATTTATCAACATTATATGAGGGTAATTTGGAAGATGCGCTTGAAACAATAGGTCGTAATGCAGTTAATGCAGTGAAGCAAGGTGCTCAAATTCTAGTATTAGATGATAGTGGTTTAGTTAATGAAAATGGTTATGCAATGCCTATTTTATTAGCAATTAGCCATGTGCATCAATTATTAATAAAAGAGAATTTACGAATGTCTACAAGTTTGGTTGCTAAATCTGGTGAGACAAGAGAAGTGCACCATGTTGCTTGTTTACTGGCGTACGGTGCTAATGCGATAGTGCCATATTTAGCGCAACGTACGGTTGAGCGATTAACATTGGTAGAAGGATTACAAGGTACTGTTGTCGATAATGTTAAGACATATACGGATGTATTGTCAGAAGGTGTCATTAAAGTAATGGCTAAGATGGGAATTTCGACAGTGCAAAGTTATCAAGGTGCACAAATATTTGAAGCAATTGGGTTATCGGATGATGTTATTGACCGTTATTTTACAGGAACGCAATCTAAGCTATCTGGCATAACAATTGAACAAATTGACGCTGAAAATAAAGCACGTCAACAAAGTAACGATAATTATCTCGCGTCGGGTAGTACGTTCCAGTGGAGACAACAAGGTCAGCATCATGCGTTTAATCCGCAATCGATTTTCTTGCTACAACATGCTTGTAAGGAAAATGACTATGCGCAATTTAAAGCTTATTCTGAAGCAGTGAATAGAAATAGAACGGATCATATTAGGCATTTACTTGAATTTAAAGCATGTACTCCAATTGATATTGATCAAGTTGAGCCAGTAAGCGAGATTGTAAAACGTTTTAACACTGGGGCAATGAGTTATGGATCGATTTCAGCAGAGGCGCATGAAACATTAGCACAAGCAATGAATCAATTAGGTGGTAAGAGTAATAGTGGTGAAGGTGGCGAAGATGCCAAACGATATGAAGTGCAAGTTGATGGAAGTAATAAAGTAAGTGCAATTAAACAAGTTGCTTCTGGACGTTTCGGGGTAACCAGTGATTACTTACAACATGCCAAAGAAATTCAAATTAAAGTTGCACAAGGTGCAAAACCAGGCGAGGGTGGTCAACTTCCAGGTACAAAGGTTTATCCGTGGATTGCGAAGACGAGAGGATCGACACCGGGTATCGGTCTGATTTCACCACCTCCACATCATGATATTTATTCGATAGAAGATTTGTCACAATTGATACATGATTTGAAAAATGCGAATAAAGATGCAGACATCGCAGTAAAATTAGTTTCGAAAACAGGTGTTGGTACCATTGCATCTGGGGTGGCAAAAGCATTTGCTGATAAAATTGTCATCAGTGGTTACGATGGTGGTACAGGGGCTTCACCTAAAACGAGTATTCAACATGCCGGTGTTCCTTGGGAAATTGGCTTAGCAGAAACACATCAAACATTAAAACTTAATGACTTAAGAAGCCGCGTTAAGTTGGAGACGGACGGTAAGTTATTAACTGGTAAAGATGTAGCGTACGCATGTGCGCTTGGAGCGGAAGAATTTGGATTTGCAACGGCACCATTAGTTGTGTTGGGCTGTATTATGATGCGTGTATGTCATAAAGATACTTGTCCAGTAGGAGTTGCAACTCAAAATAAAGATTTACGTGCTTTATATAAAGGTAAGGCACACCATGTCGTTAATTTTATGCATTTTATTGCACAAGAATTAAGAGAAATATTAGCATCTTTAGGTTTGAAACGTGTAGAAGACTTAGTTGGAAGAACTGATTTATTACAACGATCATCAGTTGTAAAACCGAATAGTAAGGCAGCTACTTTAGCTGTTGAAAAATTATTGTGCCCATTTGATGGACCGAATACAAAAGAAATTCAACAGGATCATCGCTTAGAATATGGATTTGATCTATCGAATGTTTATGAAGTGACTAAACCTTATATTGCTGAAGGACGCAGATATACTGGTAGTTTCACAGTAAATAACGAGCAACGTGATGTAGGTGTGATTACTGGTAGCGAAATATCGAAACGTTATGGAGAAGAAGGACTTCCAGAAAATACAATCAATATTTATACAAATGGACATGCTGGGCAAAGTTTAGCAGCCTATGCACCGAAAGGTTTGATGGTTCATCATACAGGTGATGCTAATGACTATGTCGGTAAAGGATTGTCTGGTGGAACAGTGATTGTCAAAGCGCCTTTTGAAGAACGACAAAATGAAATTATTGCTGGTAATGTATCATTTTATGGTGCTACAGGTGGTAAAGCATTCATTAATGGTAGTGCTGGAGAACGATTCTGTATTCGAAATAGTGGTGTAGATGTCGTCGTAGAAGGGATCGGTGACCACGGGTTAGAGTATATGACTGGTGGACATGTTGTTATTTTAGGTGATGTTGGTAAGAACTTCGGTCAAGGTATGAGTGGTGGTATTGCATATGTTATTCCATCTGATGTAGAAAGGTTTGTGGAAAATAACCAATTAGATACTTTATTATTCACAAAAATTAAACATCATGAAGAGAAAAACTTGATTAAACAAATGTTAGAAGAACATGTAACTCATACAAATAGTACAAGAGCGATTCAGATTTTAAAACATTTTGATCGTATTGAAGATGTTGTGGTTAAAGTTATTCCAAAAGATTATCAATTGATGATGCAAAAAATTCATCTACACAAATCATTGCAGGACAATGAAGATGAAGCGATGCTAGCTGCATTTTACGATGAGAGTAAGGCAATCGACGCTAAATATAAACCAGCTGTTGTGTATTAAGGAAAGGGGGAGATACTATGGGTGAATTTAAAGGATTTATGAAGTATGACAAACAGTATTTAGGTGAACTATCACTTGTAGAACGTTTAAAACATCATAAAGCTTACCAACAACGATTTACTAAAGAGGATGCCTCTATCCAAGGTGCACGATGCATGGATTGTGGAACGCCATTTTGTCAAACAGGCCAACAGTATGGTAGGGAAACAATTGGCTGTCCAATTGGAAACTATATTCCTGAATGGAACGATTTGGTGTATCATCACGACTTTAAATCTGCTTATGAACGTTTAAGCGAAACAAATAACTTTCCAGATTTTACTGGACGTGTGTGCCCTGCACCATGTGAAAGTGCTTGTGTAATGAAGATTAATAGAGAATCGATAGCGATTAAAGGAATTGAGCGCACGATTATTGATGAAGCTTTTGAAAATGGTTGGGTCGAGCCGAAAATTCCGAGACACCGTAGAAATGAAAAAGTTGCAATCATTGGTAGTGGTCCTGCAGGATTGACTGCTGCAGAAGAACTGAATTTATTAGGATACCAAGTGACAATTTTTGAACGTGCTAGAGAATCAGGTGGTTTATTAATGTATGGTATTCCGAATATGAAACTTGATAAAGATGTAGTTCGACGTCGCATTAAATTAATGGAAGAAGCGGGCATTACTTTCATTAACGGCGTTGAAGTTGGTGTTGATATTGATAAAGAAACTTTAGAATCTGAGTATGATGCTATTATTTTATGTACAGGTGCACAAAAAGGTAGGGATTTACCTTTGGAAGGTCGCATGGGTGAAGGTATACATTTTGCTATGGACTATTTGACTGAACAAACACAACTTTTAAATGGTGAAATTGAAGATATTACTATTACAGCGAAGGATAAAAATGTCATCATTATTGGTGCTGGTGATACAGGTGCAGACTGTGTAGCAACAGCATTAAGAGAAAACTGTAAATCAATTGTTCAATTCAATAAGTATACGAAATTACCTGAAGCTATTACATTTAAAGAAAATGCTTCATGGCCATTAGCGATGCCAGTATTTAAAATGGATTATGCACATCAAGAATATGAAGCTAAGTTTGGTAAAGAACCACGTGCATATGGTGTTCAAACAATGCGTTATGATATAGATGATAAGGGTCACATTCGTGGTTTGTATACACAAATATTAGAGCAAGGTGACAGTGGTATGGTAATGAAAGAAGGACCTGAAAGATTTTGGCCTGCTGACCTTGTATTATTATCTATCGGCTTCGAAGGAACGGAACCAACTGTCCCTCACGCATTTAACATTAAAACGGATCGGAATCGAATTGTTGCGGATGACACAAATTATCAAACTAATAATGAAAAGATATTTGCTGCTGGAGATGCTAGACGCGGTCAAAGTTTAGTTGTATGGGCGATTAAAGAAGGCAGAGGCGTAGCGAAAGCAGTAGATCAGTTTTTAGCGAGTAAAGTTTGTGTATAATTATTGTGAAAAAATGACGGTATTCGCGTTGACGTTGTAGAGTTGTTAAAATGATTTAGAATTTAAAGTATATTTTACTCATTTAACGTCAATGCTCGTCATTTCGTATATGAATTTAAAATGGTCTAGCCAATATTTTTTGTATGGTAAAAGTAGAGAATTTTTTTAATTACAATTGCGTTTATAGCTAAACGGCAATGTTTAAAGTGAACATAGAATGGTTAAAAACAATATTGACTTTTACAGAACGTTCATATATGATAAATATTGTGTTTAGGAGGAATACCCAAGTCCGGCTGAAGGGATCGGTCTTGAAAACCGACAGGGGCTTAACGGCTCGCGGGGGTTCGAATCCCTCTTCCTCCGCCATCAATATTAATATTCAACACTATACATATAATGAAGGTAAGTGCTCAAATTTTGAGTATTTACCTTTTTTACATGTCTTTGAATGATTCGTATTTTGACTATAGAAATGATAAGGCATTAAGATAGGAAGGGCGTTTGGCTTATGTATTACACATAGCTAAATGTCTTTTTTTATTTTGTGAAATATAATGGGGTGCTTGTTTGGGAAAGCTTACTATTTATAGCAATATCTTTTTTAATTTAGAAGTTGATATGCAACTATTCTTTCTAATATCGAGAGGCTGTTGAGGCAGTGTTATTAACGCGATTGTAGCGAGAAGTTATTGCTACATATGTAGTTATGGCCATTGATTTTCTAAAATGGCTACATTAGACAATTGTGACAATATTAAAATATTTCCGTGAAAGCCTTTACATAACTTGTCTAGACAAGTTATACTCATTTTAAGACATTAAGGGAGTGAAGTTCATGGCTGTAAAAAGAGAAGATGTAAAAGCCATCGTTACCGCTATTGGGGGAAAGGAAAATCTAGAAGCTGCAACGCATTGTGTAACAAGATTGCGTTTAGTGCTTAAAGATGAAAGTAAAGTTGATAAGGAATCATTGAGTAATAACGCTTTAGTCAAGGGGCAGTTCAAAGCAGATCATCAATATCAGATTGTGATTGGTCCTGGGACAGTGGATGAAGTGTATAAACAATTTATTGATGAAACTGGTGCACAAGAGGCTTCGAAAGATGACGCTAAACATGCTGCAGCTCAAAAGGGGAATCCAGTGCAACGTTTGATAAAGTTATTGGGTGATATTTTCATACCAATTTTACCAGCGATTGTGACAGCAGGTTTATTAATGGGGATTAATAATTTGCTTACAATGAAAGGATTATTTGGTCCAAAAGCACTTATTGAAATGTACCCGCAAATTGCTGATATTTCAAACATCATTAATGTGATTGCGAGTACGGCATTTATTTTCTTACCAGCATTGATTGGTTGGAGTAGTATGCGTGTGTTTGGTGGTAGTCCGATTTTAGGGTTAGTACTGGGGTTAATATTAATGAATCCACAGTTAGTTTCGCAGTATGATTTGGCGAAAGGGAATATTCCGACGTGGAACTTATTTGGCTTAGAGATTAAGCAGTTGAACTACCAAGGTCAAGTATTGCCTGTTTTAATTGCAGCTTATGTTCTAGCTAAAATTGAAAAAGGATTAAATAAAGTTGTCCATGATTCTATTAAAATGTTGGTTGTAGGACCTGTAGCATTATTAGTTACTGGATTTTTAGCTTTTATCGTAATTGGACCAGTTGCTTTAATGATTGGAACTGGAATTACATCAGGTGTTACATTTATTTTCCAACATGCAGGATGGCTTGGTGGTGCGATTTATGGATTGTTATATGCACCACTTGTAATTACTGGCTTGCATCATATGTTTTTAGCAGTAGATTTTCAATTGATGGGTAGCAGTTTAGGCGGTACATATTTATGGCCAATCGTTGCAATCTCAAATATTTGTCAAGGTTCAGCAGCATTTGGTGCATGGTTTATCTATAAACGTCGTAAAATGGTTAAAGAAGAAGGTTTAGCATTAACATCTGGTATTTCTGGTATGTTAGGTGTTACGGAGCCAGCTATGTTTGGTGTGAACTTACCTTTGAAATATCCATTCATCGCTGCAATATCAACGTCTTGTGTATTGGGGGCAATCGTTGGTATGAATAATGTACTTGGAAAAGTTGGTGTTGGTGGCGTACCGGCATTCATTTCAATTCAAAAAGAATTTTGGCCTGTATATCTTGTTGTAACAGGAATTGCAATTGTTGTACCATGTATATTAACGATTGTGATGTCTAATTTTAGTAAACAAAAAGCAAAAGAAATTGTTGAAGATTAATAAAATAAAAAAGGGGCGTTCGTTATTTGGACGCCTTTTATTATGTTATAAGGTGGTCATCGTGTGTTGAACGAAATAGATTGGAGAAAGTCAGTAGTATATCAAATATATCCTAAGTCATTTAATGATACGACAGGAAATGGTATAGGTGATATCAATGGTATTATAGAAAAATTAGATTATATCAAATTGTTGGGTGTTGATTATATTTGGTTAACACCAGTGTATGAATCGCCAATGAATGATAATGGTTACGATATCAGCAATTATTTAGAAATCAATGAAGACTTCGGTACGATGGATGATTTTGAAAAGTTGATTAATGTTGCACATGAAAAAGGTTTGAAAGTGATGTTAGACATTGTAATCAATCATACATCGACGGAGCACGAATGGTTTAAAATGGCACGCAAATCTAAAGACAATCCATATAGAGATTATTACTTTTTTAAAGCGTCTGAAGATGGACCGCCAACGAATTGGCATTCTAAATTTGGGGGTAATGCTTGGCAGTATGATCCGGTAACAGATGAATATTATTTACATTTATTTGATGTGAGTCAAGCTGATTTGAATTGGGATAATCCTGAAGTTCGTCAATCGTTATATCGTATTGTCAATCATTGGATAGACTTTGGTGTTGACGGTTTTCGCTTTGATGTCATTAACTTAATTTCTAAAGGAGAATTTAAAGACTCTGACAAAATAGGTAAGGAATTTTATACAGACGGTCCTAGAGTTCATGAGTTTCTGCATGAATTGAATCGACAAACTTTTGGAAAAACGAATATGATGACGGTTGGCGAAATGTCTTCCACAACGATTGAAAATTGTATTCAATACACAAAACCTGAACGCCAAGAATTGAATAGTGTATTTAACTTTCACCATTTAAAAGTGGACTATATTGATGGTGAAAAATGGACGAATGCGAAGCTTGATTTTCATAAGTTAAAGGAAATTCTGATGAAATGGCAAAGAGGTATTTATGAAGGTGGCGGATGGAACGCAATTTTTTGGTGTAATCATGATCAGCCAAGGGTGGTTTCAAGGTTCGGTGATGATACGTCGGAAGAAATGAGAGTGCAAAGTGCTAAGATGTTAGCTATTGCATTGCACATGCTTCAAGGAACGCCATATATTTATCAAGGTGAAGAAATTGGTATGACGGATCCGCACTTTACTTCAATAGAACAGTATCGTGATGTTGAATCAATCAATGCATATCATCAATTGTTAAGTGAGGGACATTCTGAAGTTGAAGTGTTAGAGATATTAGGACAAAAATCGAGAGATAATTCAAGAACACCAATGCAATGGAATGATAATATAAATGCTGGGTTTACAACTGGTAAACCTTGGATAGATATCCCTTCAAATTATCGTAATATTAATGTTGAAAAAGCGATTCAAGATAAAAATTCTGTTTTTTATACGTATCAAAAATTAATACAATTAAGACATACGCATGATATCATTACGTATGGAGATATTGTGCCACGTTATATGGATCATGATAGTTTGTTTGTTTATGAGCGTCATTACAAAGGTCAACAATGGTTGGTGATTGTGAATTTCTCATCTTCCAATGTTACATTACCTGACGGATTGCATTGTGAAGGTGACGTTGTGATTCAAACAGGTACGATTGATAATAATATGATAAGCGGTTTTGGAGCGATTGTAGTCGAAACGAACGCGTAAAATAAATTAAGTGGATGCGTATATATGATGAAGCAAAAGAAGTTTATTAAAATTTATGAAGCATTGAAAGCTGATATATTGAATGGAAAGGTTCAATATGGAGAACAAATTCCATCTGAACACGAATTGATGAAGTTATATAGTTCTTCGCGAGAAACTGTACGTAAAGCATTAGATTTATTGGCTTTAGATGGTATGATTCAGAAGATTCACGGTAAAGGGTCGCTTGTGATTTATCAAGAAATGACAGAATTCCCATTTTCAGAATTAGTTAGTTTTAGAGAAATGCAAGAAGAAATGGGCGTTTCTTATTCAACTGAAGTTGTTGTCAATGAAATGGTTGAGGCGTGTGATGTTCCAGAAGTTCAGCGCGCATTGAACATAGATTCCAGTGAGCAACTTATTCATATAGTGAGAACCCGTCGACTTAATCAACATGTAAAGATTGTTGATGAAGATTATTTTTTAAAGACATTTGTTAGTAGTATTAGTAATGAGGTTGCTAGTAACTCTATTTATGATTATTTAGAAAATGAATTAGGTCTTAATATAAGTTATTCAAGTAAGTCGATTACTTTCGAACCATTTGATGAACAGGCATATCAATTGTTTGGTGATGTATCTATTCCCTTTTCAGCAACGGTTAGAAGTGTTGTGTACTTAGAAAATACATCTCCGTTTCAATATAGTATATCGAAGCATCTGGCTAATGAATTTAAATTTAACGACTTCTCAAGACGTCGTTCTAAGTAAACAATGATATAAAACATTTATACTTGCAATTAACTATTAAAATATAGTAATATATATCTTGCCGTGCTAGGTGGGGAGGTAGCGGTTCCCTGTACTCGAAATCCGCTTTATGCGAGGCTTAATTCCTTTGTTGAGGCCGTATTTTTGCGAAGTCTGCCCAAAGCACGTAGTGTTTGAAGATTTCGGTCCTATGCAATATGAACCCATGAACCATGTCAGGTCCTGACGGAAGCAGCATTAAGTGGATCATCATATGTGCCGTAGGGTAGCCGAGATTTAGCTAACGACTTTGGTTACGTTCGTGAATTACGTTCGATTCTTAGGTGCACGGTTTTTTTATTTTTAAACATAAATATCATTGATTTAGACTTGAACACATTATACATAATAGCAAAAGCTACTTTCTATAAACGACTCAGCGTTAACGCTCTTGAGTAAACGTTTATTGGCAGTAGCTTTTTTTATATTGATTAAGTGAAAGAGTTAATAGGGATATTACTATTATGTTGTTTGAATTACGTATTTGAGATTTTTTATGTAAGATTATTTTTAATAAAGTAATGATGGTGAAATAAACTATAGTGTCTTACAATGGAAGTATTAATTTGATCCATTATTTTACGTTAATTGTAAAGCGATGCGTTTGGAGGACTTATGCAAATATATTTAAGTACACTTACAGAACTTGATTATGATAAATCTTTAAATAGTATAGAAGAAAGTTTTGATATCAATCCAGAAATGAGCTGGCAGGCACGTGGGAAAGTGAAGAATTTACGGAAGTCGCCATATTATAATTTTGAATTAGAAGTAATAGCTAAAAATGAAAACAATGATGTGGTGGGTCATATATTGTTAATAGAAGTAGAAATTAATAGTGATGATAAGACGTATTATGGTTTGGCGATTGCTTCTTTATCAGTCCACCCTGAATTACGTGGACAAAAATTAGGTCGTGGATTGGTTCAAGCAGTAGAAGAACGTGCCAAAGCACAAGAGTATAGTACGGTTGTTGTAGATCATTGTTTTGACTACTTTGAAAAGTTAGGATACGAAGATGCTTCGACACAAGGCATTTTATTAGAAAATAGTGATACGCCGTTACTTGTGAAATTTTTATGGGATAACTTAACGGATGCACCACATGGAATTGTAAAGTTTCCAGAACATTTTTATTAAATGTTCGATTGAGAAGTAATCGTATTATCATGATATAATGAAAAGTAATTGTTTATGGAGGTGCTAACTTGAATTATCAAGCCTTATATCGTATGTATAGACCCCAAAGCTTTGATGACGTAGTCGGGCAAGAACATGTAACGAAGACGTTACGTAATGCGATTTCAAAAGAGAAACAGTCGCATGCTTATATTTTTAGTGGCCCAAGAGGTACGGGGAAAACGAGTATTGCCAAAGTGTTTGCTAAAGCAATCAATTGTTTGAATAGTAGTGATGGA
Organism: Staphylococcus argenteus; assembly: GCF_000236925.1. NCBI lineage: Bacteria > Bacillati > Bacillota > Bacilli > Caryophanales > Staphylococcaceae > Staphylococcus > Staphylococcus argenteus. The sequence goes on from NC_016941.1 coordinate 481,818, forward strand.
GAACCTTGTAATGAATGTGCCATATGTAAAGGTATTACACAAGGAACTAATTCCGATGTTATTGAAATTGATGCAGCTAGTAACAATGGTGTTGATGAAATTAGAAATATTAGAGATAAAGTTAAATATGCACCGAGTGAATCAAAATATAAAGTTTATATTATCGATGAGGTGCACATGCTAACAACTGGTGCTTTTAATGCCCTTTTAAAGACGTTAGAAGAACCTCCAGCACACGCTATTTTTATTTTAGCAACAACTGAACCACACAAAATCCCTCCAACAATTATATCTAGAGCACAACGTTTTGATTTTAAAGCAATAAGTTTGGATCAAATTGTTGAACGATTGAAATTTGTAGCAGATGCACAAGCGCTTGAATATGAAGAAGAAGCATTGGCGTTTATTGCGAAAGCATCTGAAGGTGGTATGCGTGATGCGTTAAGTATTATGGACCAAGCTATTGCATTTGGTGACGGTACGCTAACATTGCAAGATGCTTTGAATGTTACGGGTAGTGTACATGATGAAGCACTTAATCATTTGTTTGAAGATATCGTACAAGGTGATGTGCAGTCATCTTTTAAAAAATATCATCAATTTATATCAGAAGGTAAAGAAGTGAATCGTTTAATTAATGACATGATTTATTTTGTCAGAGATACGATTATGAATAAGACGGCTGATAAAGATAGTGATTATCGTGCATTAATGAACTTGGATTTAGAAATGCTATATCATATGATAGACCTTATTAATGATACGTTAGTTTCGATACGTTTTAGTGTGAATCAAAATGTTCATTTTGAAGTGTTGTTAGTGAAATTAGCTGAATTGATTAAAGGTCAATCGCAAGTTGGTACGAATGTAGCTGAACCGGTACAAATTGCTGCAACACCTAGTTCAGATGTGTTGTTGCAACGTATGGAACAGTTAGAGCAAGAACTTAAGGTATTGAAAGCGCAAGGTGTAACTGCAGCACCTACACAAAAAACTTCGAAAAAACCTATAAGAGGTATGCAAAAATCTAAAAATGCATTTTCAATGCAACAAATTGCGAAAGTATTAGATAGAGCGAATAAGGCCGATATCAAATTGTTGAAAGATCACTGGCAAGAAGTGATTGATCATGCTAAAAACAATGATAAGAAATCGCTTGTTAGTTTATTGCAAAACTCTGAACCTGTTGCAGCAAGTGAAGATCATGTACTTGTTAAGTTTGAAGAAGAGATTCATTGCGAAATCGTTAATAAAGACGATGAGAAGCGCAATAATATAGAAAGTGTCGTTTGTAATATCGTTAATAAAAACGTTAAAGTGGTTGGTGTGCCGTCTGATCAATGGCAAAGAGTTAGAACGGAATATTTACAAAACCGTAAACATGATAATGACGAAATGCCAAAGCAACAAGTACAACAAACTGACATTGCTCAAAAAGCAAAAGACCTTTTTGGTGAAGAAACGGTACATGTTATTGATGAAGAGTGATACATGACAAGCGATATAATCGTATGTATAATGGAAGAAACATCATTTTATTGATAAATAATTTATTGATTTTCAAGGAGGAAATGGAATATGCGCGGTGGCGGAAACATGCAACAAATGATGAAACAAATGCAAAAAATGCAAAAGAAAATGGCTCAAGAACAAGAAAAACTTAAAGAAGAGCGTATTGTAGGTACAGCTGGTGGTGGCATGGTTGCAGTTACTGTAACTGGTCATAAAGAAGTTGTTGACGTTGAAATCAAAGAAGAAGCTGTAGATCCAGATGACATTGAAATGCTACAAGACTTAGTGTTAGCTGCTACTAATGAAGCGATGAACAAAGCTGATGAGCTTACTCAAGAACGTTTAGGTAAACACACTCAAGGCTTAAACATCCCTGGAATGTGATAGTAGATGCATTATCCAGAACCTATATCAAAACTAATTGATAGCTTTATGAAATTGCCAGGCATTGGTCCTAAGACAGCCCAACGTCTGGCTTTTCATACCTTAGATATGAAAGAAGACGATGTTGTTCAATTCGCTAAAGCTTTAGTGGATGTTAAACGAGAGTTAACATATTGTAGTGTATGTGGTCACATTACTGAAAATGATCCTTGTTATATTTGTGAAGATAAACAAAGGGATCGTTCAGTTATTTGTGTGGTCGAAGATGATAAAGATGTTATTGCAATGGAAAAAATGAGAGAGTACAAAGGTTTATATCATGTATTACATGGATCTATTTCTCCTATGGATGGAATTGGACCAGAAGACATTAATATTCCTTCATTAATTGAACGCTTGAAAAGTGATGAAGTTAATGAGCTCATTTTAGCTATGAACCCTAACTTAGAAGGGGAATCGACAGCGATGTATATTTCTAGATTAGTTAAGCCTATAGGTATTAAAGTAACAAGATTAGCACAAGGGTTATCTGTAGGTGGAGATTTAGAATACGCAGATGAAGTAACGCTATCTAAGGCGATTGCTGGTAGAACAGAAATGTAATGCTTTCTATTAAACGATTTTGAATTTAATACTATAGAAGGAAAAGTCACAATGTAGCTGTTGTGGCTTTTTTATTTTGAGGTGTTGTACTACTTTATTTGTGGTGTGGCGGTTGCATTGTTTTACTGGAGTGGGATAGGGATGGGTAATCTTAAGGAAGCAAGTCGTTGGTTGTGATTTGTTACTTCTAATAGTAATGATGTGAATTGGATGATTGAAGTAGGTCTGCGGCTGTGTTGGGTTATTAATTTAATGATTGTGATTGATGGTTAATGACAATGCAAATGAATTTCTTTTGTTATTGAAATGATAGATGCTGGCTTAGTGGTTGTACTTCGTAGGTCTAAAACTTATTAAATCAGCATGTATAGCGGCGTTTTGAGAGATTATTAAAAACTTGTAAATTTATTTTTAATTTCTGGTAAAAAAATAACGTTCTGTTTTGCGGGTTTTTTGCTATCGTTCCATAAAAAATATCCCGCTTATTTGTTTTAAAAAACGTACTATTTTTAATTATGATTTCTTTAAGTTCGACTTCTTCGATGGAAGTGTTCAGAACGGATAGTAATGGTGTAATTTTTACTGTTGTTAAGCAGTTTGAAAGCCTGTATAGTATTTATTTGTTGAGGCAAACAAAACAACTCAACTTAAGAAATAACTTGAATTACTAACAAAAATTAATTTCAAAAAGTTGTTGACTTAAATGTTAATAAAATGTATAATTAATTCTTGTCGGTAAGAAAAATGAACATTGAAAACTGAATGACAATATGTCAACGTTAATTCCAAAAACGTAACTATTAGTTACAAACATTATTTAGTATTTATGAGCTAATCAAACATCATAATTTTTTATGGAGAGTTTGATCCTGGCTCAGGATGAACGCTGGCGGCGTGCCTAATACATGCAAGTCGAGCGAACGGACGAGAAGCTTGCTTCTCTGATGTTAGCGGCGGACGGGTGAGTAACACGTGGATAACCTACCTATAAGACTGGGATAACTTCGGGAAACCGGAGCTAATACCGGATAATATTTTGAACCGCATGGTTCAAAAGTGAAAGACGGTCTTGCTGTCACTTATAGATGGATCCGCGCTGCATTAGCTAGTTGGTAAGGTAACGGCTTACCAAGGCAACGATGCATAGCCGACCTGAGAGGGTGATCGGCCACACTGGAACTGAGACACGGTCCAGACTCCTACGGGAGGCAGCAGTAGGGAATCTTCCGCAATGGGCGAAAGCCTGACGGAGCAACGCCGCGTGAGTGATGAAGGTCTTCGGATCGTAAAACTCTGTTATTAGGGAAGAACATATGTGTAAGTAACTGTGCACATCTTGACGGTACCTAATCAGAAAGCCACGGCTAACTACGTGCCAGCAGCCGCGGTAATACGTAGGTGGCAAGCGTTATCCGGAATTATTGGGCGTAAAGCGCGCGTAGGCGGTTTTTTAAGTCTGATGTGAAAGCCCACGGCTCAACCGTGGAGGGTCATTGGAAACTGGAAAACTTGAGTGCAGAAGAGGAAAGTGGAATTCCATGTGTAGCGGTGAAATGCGCAGAGATATGGAGGAACACCAGTGGCGAAGGCGACTTTCTGGTCTGTAACTGACGCTGATGTGCGAAAGCGTGGGGATCAAACAGGATTAGATACCCTGGTAGTCCACGCCGTAAACGATGAGTGCTAAGTGTTAGGGGGTTTCCGCCCCTTAGTGCTGCAGCTAACGCATTAAGCACTCCGCCTGGGGAGTACGACCGCAAGGTTGAAACTCAAAGGAATTGACGGGGACCCGCACAAGCGGTGGAGCATGTGGTTTAATTCGAAGCAACGCGAAGAACCTTACCAAATCTTGACATCCTTTGACAACTCTAGAGATAGAGCCTTCCCCTTCGGGGGACAAAGTGACAGGTGGTGCATGGTTGTCGTCAGCTCGTGTCGTGAGATGTTGGGTTAAGTCCCGCAACGAGCGCAACCCTTAAGCTTAGTTGCCATCATTAAGTTGGGCACTCTAAGTTGACTGCCGGTGACAAACCGGAGGAAGGTGGGGATGACGTCAAATCATCATGCCCCTTATGATTTGGGCTACACACGTGCTACAATGGACAATACAAAGGGCAGCGAAACCGCGAGGTCAAGCAAATCCCATAAAGTTGTTCTCAGTTCGGATTGTAGTCTGCAACTCGACTACATGAAGCTGGAATCGCTAGTAATCGTAGATCAGCATGCTACGGTGAATACGTTCCCGGGTCTTGTACACACCGCCCGTCACACCACGAGAGTTTGTAACACCCGAAGCCGGTGGAGTAACCTTTTAGGAGCTAGCCGTCGAAGGTGGGACAAATGATTGGGGTGAAGTCGTAACAAGGTAGCCGTATCGGAAGGTGCGGCTGGATCACCTCCTTTCTAAGGATATATTCGGAACATCTTCTTCAGAAGATGCGGAATAACGTGACATATTGTATTCAGTTTTGAATGTTTATTTAACATTCATTTTTATTTGTACATTGAAAACTAGATAAGTAAGTAAAATATAGATTTTACCAAGCAAAACCGAGTGAATAAAGAGTTTTAAATAAGCTTGAATTCATAAGAAATAATCGCTAGTGTTCGAAAGAACACTCACAAGATTAATAACGCGTTTAAATCTTTTTATAAAAGAAAACGTTTAGCAGACAATGAGTTAAATTATTTGAAAGCGGAGTTTACTTCTGTAAATGAGCATTTTAAATAATGAAAACGAAACAGTATGTGAGCGTTTGACTTATAAAAATGGTGGAAACATAGATTAAGTTATTAAGGGCGCACGGTGGATGCCTTGGCACTAGAAGCCGATGAAGGACGTTACTAACGACGATATGCTTTGGGGAGCTGTAAGTAAGCTTTGATCCAGAGATTTCCGAATGGGGAAACCCAACATGAGTTATGTCATGTTATCGATATGTGAATACATAGCATATCAGAAGGCACACCCGGAGAACTGAAACATCTTAGTACCCGGAGGAAGAGAAAGAAAATTCGATTCCCTTAGTAGCGGCGAGCGAAACGGGAAGAGCCCAAACCAACAAGCTTGCTTGTTGGGGTTGTAGGACACTCTATACGGAGTTACAAAGGACGACATTAGACGAATCATCTGGAAAGATGAATCAAAGAAGGTAATAATCCTGTAGTCGAAAATGTTGTCTCTCTTGAGTGGATCCTGAGTACGACGGAGCACGTGAAATTCCGTCGGAATCTGGGAGGACCATCTCCTAAGGCTAAATACTCTCTAGTGACCGATAGTGAACCAGTACCGTGAGGGAAAGGTGAAAAGCACCCCGGAAGGGGAGTGAAATAGAACCTGAAACCGTGTGCTTACAAGTAGTCAGAGCCCGTTAATGGGTGATGGCGTGCCTTTTGTAGAATGAACCGGCGAGTTACGATTTGATGCAAGGTTAAGCAGTAAATGTGGAGCCGTAGCGAAAGCGAGTCTGAATAGGGCGTTTAGTATTTGGTCGTAGACCCGAAACCAGGTGATCTACCCTTGGTCAGGTTGAAGTTCAGGTAACACTGAATGGAGGACCGAACCGACTTACGTTGAAAAGTGAGCGGATGAACTGAGGGTAGCGGAGAAATTCCAATCGAACCTGGAGATAGCTGGTTCTCTCCGAAATAGCTTTAGGGCTAGCCTCAAGTGATGATTATTGGAGGTAGAGCACTGTTTGGACGAGGGGCCCCTCTCGGGTTACCGAATTCAGACAAACTCCGAATGCCAATTAATTTAACTTGGGAGTCAGAACATGGGTGATAAGGTCCGTGTTCGAAAGGGAAACAGCCCAGACCACCAGCTAAGGTCCCAAAATATATGTTAAGTGGAAAAGGATGTGGCGTTGCCCAGACAACTAGGATGTTGGCTTAGAAGCAGCCATCATTTAAAGAGTGCGTAATAGCTCACTAGTCGAGTGACACTGCGCCGAAAATGTACCGGGGCTAAACATATTACCGAAGCTGTGGATTGTCCTTTGGACAATGGTAGGAGAGCGTTCTAAGGGCGTTGAAGCATGATCGTAAGGACATGTGGAGCGCTTAGAAGTGAGAATGCCGGTGTGAGTAGCGAAAGACGGGTGAGAATCCCGTCCACCGATTGACTAAGGTTTCCAGAGGAAGGCTCGTCCGCTCTGGGTTAGTCGGGTCCTAAGCTGAGGCCGACAGGCGTAGGCGATGGATAACAGGTTGATATTCCTGTACCACCTATAATCGTTTTAATCGATGAGGGGACGCAGTAGGATAGGCGAAGCGTGCGATTGGATTGCACGTCTAAGCAGTAAGGCTGAGTATTAGGCAAATCCGGTACTCATTAAGGCTGAGCTGTGATGGGGAGAAGACATTGTGTCTTCGAGTCGTTGATTTCACACTGCCGAGAAAAGCCTCTAGATAGAAAATAGGTGCCCGTACCGCAAACCGACACAGGTAGTCAAGATGAGAATTCTAAGGTGAGCGAGCGAACTCTCGTTAAGGAACTCGGCAAAATGACCCCGTAACTTCGGGAGAAGGGGTGCTCTTTAGGGTTAACGCCCAGAAGAGCCGCAGTGAATAGGCCCAAGCGACTGTTTATCAAAAACACAGGTCTCTGCTAAACCGTAAGGTGATGTATAGGGGCTGACGCCTGCCCGGTGCTGGAAGGTTAAGAGGAGTGGTTAGCTTCTGCGAAGCTACGAATCGAAGCCCCAGTAAACGGCGGCCGTAACTATAACGGTCCTAAGGTAGCGAAATTCCTTGTCGGGTAAGTTCCGACCCGCACGAAAGGCGTAACGATTTGGGCACTGTCTCAACGAGAGACTCGGTGAAATCATAGTACCTGTGAAGATGCAGGTTACCCGCGACAGGACGGAAAGACCCCGTGGAGCTTTACTGTAGCCTGATATTGAAATTCGGCACAGCTTGTACAGGATAGGTAGGAGCCTTTGAAACGTGAGCGCTAGCTTACGTGGAGGCGCTGGTGGGATACTACCCTAGCTGTGTTGGCTTTCTAACCCGCACCACTTATCGTGGTGGGAGACAGTGTCAGGCGGGCAGTTTGACTGGGGCGGTCGCCTCCTAAAAGGTAACGGAGGCGCTCAAAGGTTCCCTCAGAATGGTTGGAAATCATTCATAGAGTGTAAAGGCATAAGGGAGCTTGACTGCGAGACCTACAAGTCGAGCAGGGTCGAAAGACGGACTTAGTGATCCGGTGGTTCCGCATGGAAGGGCCATCGCTCAACGGATAAAAGCTACCCCGGGGATAACAGGCTTATCTCCCCCAAGAGTTCACATCGACGGGGAGGTTTGGCACCTCGATGTCGGCTCATCGCATCCTGGGGCTGTAGTCGGTCCCAAGGGTTGGGCTGTTCGCCCATTAAAGCGGTACGCGAGCTGGGTTCAGAACGTCGTGAGACAGTTCGGTCCCTATCCGTCGTGGGCGTAGGAAATTTGAGAGGAGCTGTCCTTAGTACGAGAGGACCGGGATGGACATACCTCTGGTGTACCAGTTGTCGTGCCAACGGCATAGCTGGGTAGCTATGTGTGGACGGGATAAGTGCTGAAAGCATCTAAGCATGAAGCCCCCCTCAAGATGAGATTTCCCAACTTCGGTTATAAGATCCCTCAAAGATGATGAGGTTAATAGGTTCGAGGTGGAAGCATGGTGACATGTGGAGCTGACGAATACTAATCGATCGAAGACTTAATCAAAATAAATGTTTTGCGAAGCAAAATCACTTTTACTTACTATCTAGTTTTGAATGTATAATCTACATTCATATGTCTGGTGACTATAGCAAGGAGGTCACACCTGTTCCCATGCCGAACACAGAAGTTAAGCTCCTTAGCGTCGATGGTAGTCGAACTTACGTTCCGCTAGAGTAGAACGTTGCCAGGCAAGTTGAGACCGTAAGGTCTCTTTTTTTATGTCTAAAATGCCAAATAAAAAGTAGATACGAAGAAAAATGGCTTGGCGAAGTGAAAGCGTTTGAATCTGACGAAACGAGAAACGAGCGCAACGATTTTAGTTGAGCTAAATGAGTAAGCGAGAGCCGAAGAAGAGGAAAGAAGCAAGCGATTGCCACAAGTCAAGAAAGGTCCATAGCGTCGAAGGTAGCAGACTTACGTTCCGCTAGAGTAGAACGTTGCCAGGCCAAAATGGATGCGATGAGCCGTATTGAGACCGCAAGGTCTCTTTTTTTATGCCAAATAAAAAAGTAGATACGAAGAAGAATGGCTTGGCGAAGTGAAAGCGTTTGAATCTGACGAAACGAGAAACGAGCGCAACGATTTTAGTTGAGCTAAATGAGTAAGCGAGAGCCGAAGAAGAGGAAAGAAGCAAGCGATTGTCACAAGTCAAGAAAGGTCCATAGCGTCGAAGGTAGCAGACTTACGTTCCGCTAGAGTAGAACGTTGCCAGGCCAAAATGATAATTTAATAATGTACATTTTTGATTGTTTAAGTATGTACAATTTTAATATTGTGTTTAGATAAGTCTAAAATGATATCATTCAATACGAAGTATTGTGAAAATACAAAAAGGTAATTAATTATTATACAATAGACAAGCTATTGCATAAGTAACACTAACTTTTGTCAAAGAAGTGTTACTATATAATTAATACTTTTGAAAGTAACTAATTGTAAAACAATATAAATAAAGGAAGCGTATATAATGAAGCAACCTATTTTAAATAAATTAGAAAATTTAAATCAAGAACAAGCGATTTCTTTGCATGTTCCAGGTCATAAAAATATGACTATCGGTCATTTATCTCAATTATCAATCACAATGGATAAAACTGAAATACCTGGTTTAGATGATATGCATCATCCAGAAGAAATCATTTTGGAAAGTATGAAACAAGTGGAGAAGCATTCAGATTATGATGCTTATTTCTTAGTGAATGGCACCACTTCAGGAATATTATCTGTCATCCAGTCTTTTTCACAGAAAAAAGGCGATATCTTAATGGCAAGAAATGTACATAAATCTGTATTACATGCGCTCGATATTAGCCAACAAGAAGGGCATTTTATTGAAACGCATCAAAGTTTGTTAACGAATCATTATAATAAAGTTAATTTAAGCAGTTTGAATAATGACGGTCACAAACTTGCTGTGTTGACTTATCCAAACTATTACGGTGAAACGTTTAATGTAGAAGAGGTTATCAAATTTTTGCACCAGTTAGACATTCCTGTACTCATTGATGAGGCACATGGCGCCCACTTTGGATTGCAAGGATTTCCAAATTCTACATTAAACTATCAAGCTGACTATGTTGTTCAATCGTTTCATAAAACATTACCAGCATTAACGATGGGCTCGGTACTTTATATCCATAAAAATGCACTTTATAGAGAAAATATTATAGAATATCTAAGCTACTTCCAAACATCTAGCCCTTCATATTTGATTATGGCTAGTTTAGAGTCAGCTGCCCAGTTCTATAAAACATATGATAGTACCGTATTTTTTGAAAAGAGAGCGCAATTAATCAAATGTTTGGAAAATAAAGGATTTGAAATTATTCAAGTGGATGATCCATTGAAGTTACTTTTAAAATATGAAGGGTATACTGGACATGAAATTCAAAAATGGTTTATGAATAATCATATTTATTTTGAGTTAGCAGATGGCTATCAGTCTTTAGCAATATTACCATTGTGGCATGAAGGAGATGCTTTTTTATTTGATTTGCTTTTGCGTAAAATTGAAGATATGGTTTTACCAGAAAAGAAGTTTTCTAAAGTTAAGCAGACGGAACTTTTAACAAATGAAGGTAACTACAAACCGAATCATTTTGAGCATGTTACTTGGTGTGAATTACAACATGCACACGGGAAAGTGGTGGCACGACACATTGTCCCGTATCCTCCAGGTGTTCCTATTATATTTAAGGGCGAAACGATAACAGAAAGTATGATAAAATTGATGAATGAATATCTGGAAACTGGAGTAATAGTTGAAGGAATAAATAACAATAAAATTTTAGTTGAGGATGAATAGAATGTCAGCTTTTATAACTTTTGAAGGCCCAGAAGGCTCAGGGAAAACGACAGTAATTAATGAAATTTATCATAGATTATTAAAAAATTATGATGTCATTATGACAAGAGAACCAGGTGGCGTACCTACTGGTGAAGAAATACGCAGGATACTCTTAGAGGGTAATGACATGGACATTAGAACAGAAGCGTTGCTATTTGCTGCTTCTAGAAGGGAACATCTTGTATTAAAGGTCGTACCTGCTTTAAACGAAGGAAAGATTGTATTATGTGATCGTTATATTGATAGTTCACTAGCTTATCAAGGTTATGCTAGAGGTATTGGCGTTGATGAAGTAAAGGCAATTAATGAGTTTGCAATTAATGGGTTGTATCCTGATTTAACGATTTATTTAAATGTAAGCGCTGAGGTAGGTCGCGAACGTATAATTAAAAATTCAAGAAATCAAAATAGATTAGATCAAGAAGATTTAAAGTTTCATGAAAAAGTAATTGAAGGTTACCAAGAAATCATTCATAATGAATCACAACGGTTCAAAAGCGTTAATGCAGATCAACCTCTTGAAAATGTTGTTGAAGACACGTATCAAACTATCATCAAATATTTAGAAAAGATATGATATAATTGCTAGAAGAGGTGTTATAAAATGAAAATGATTATAGCGATCGTACAAGATCAAGATAGTCAGGAACTTGCAGATCAACTCGTTAAAAATAACTTTAGAGCAACAAAATTGGCAACGACAGGTGGATTTTTAAGAGCAGGTAATACGACCTTCTTATGTGGTGTCAACGATGACCGCGTAGATGAAATATTAACTGTTATTAATAATACATGTGGTAATAGAGAACAGTTGGTTTCACCTATTACACCTATGGGAGGAAGTGCGGATTCGTATATTCCATATCCAGTAGAAGTTGAAGTTGGCGGTGCTACTGTATTTGTTATGCCAGTTGACGCATTCCATCAATTTTAATTCTATAATACAATCATCAATTTGAAATACTTAAAACAATGTATTAATAAGTTATTAACAATTTTGGGTTGCTTGACTGCGACTAGTTCTGATGCAAATAGATATGATTTTATGTGGTTGCAAAGTGCTTCACGAATCATAGTTGCTATTGTTGCAGTAATTAGTTGCTCTTTGGCAACCTTTTTATATAAAAGTAAAAGGGAGTTTGTAATAAATGGATGAACAGCAACAATTGACAAATGCATATCATTCAAATAAATTATCGCATGCCTATTTATTTGAAGGTGATGACGCACAAACGATGAAACAAGTTGCGATTAATTTTGCAAAGCTCATTTTATGTCAAACAGATAACCAATGCGAAGCGAAGGTTAGTACATTTAATCATCCAGACTTTATGTATATATCGACTAATGACAGTTCAATTAAAAAAGAACAAATTGAACAGCTTGTGCGCCATATGAATCAACTTCCTATAGAAAGTAAATATAAAGTGTATATTATCGAAGATTTTGAAAAGTTAACTGTTCAAGGGGAAAACAGTATATTAAAATTTCTCGAAGAGCCACCGGACAATACGATTGCTATTTTATTGTCTACAAAGCCCGAACAAATACTAGATACCATTCATTCAAGATGTCAGCATGTTTATTTCAAACCGATTGATAAAGAACAGTTTGTAAATAGGTTGGTTGAACAGGACATTGCAAAGCCAGTAGCTGAAATGATAAGTACATATACTACACAAATAGATAATGCAATGGCTTTAAATGAAGAGTTTGATTTATTAACTTTAAGAAAAACAATTATTCGTTGGTGTGAATTGTTGCTTACTAACAAACCAATGGCAATGATTGGGGTTATTGATTTATTGAAACAGGCTAAAAATAAAAAACTGCAAACTTTAACGATTGCAGCAGTTAATGGATTCTTTGAAGATATCATACATACAAAGGTAAATGTAGATGATAAACGAATATACAGTGATTTGATAAGTGACATTAATCAGTATGCGCAAAAGTTAACATTTAATCAATTGATTTTAATGTTTGATCAGCTTACAGATGCACATAAGAAACTGAATCAAAATGTTAATCCAACGCTAGTATTCGAACAAATCGTAATTAAGGGTGTGAGTTAGATGCCAAATGTAATAGGTGTTCAGTTCCAAAAAGCGGGGAAATTAGAATATTATACACCTAGTGATATACAGATAGATTTAGAGGACTGGGTTGTCGTAGAATCTAAAAGAGGCATAGAGATAGGTATCGTCAAAAATCCAATGATAGATATTGAAGAAGAGGACATTTGTTTACCTCTTAAAAGCATTATTCGTATTGCTGATGAAAATGATATTGAAAAATATTATTGTAATGAGCGAGACGCTGCTAATGCATTGGAGTTATGTAAGGATATCGTAAGAGAACAAGGTTTGGATATGAGATTAGTCAACTGTGAATATACATTAGACAAATCAAAAGTTATCTTTAATTTTACTGCGGATGATCGAATAGACTTTAGAAAATTAGTGAAAATATTAGCGCAACATTTGAAAACACGTATTGAACTTAGACAAATTGGTGTAAGGGATGAAGCTAAATTACTTGGAGGTATTGGTCCATGCGGTCGTTCACTTTGTTGCTCAACATTTTTAGGTGATTTTGAACCGGTATCAATAAAAATGGCCAAAGATCAAAATTTATCATTAAATCCAACAAAAATCTCTGGTGCATGTGGTCGATTGATGTGTTGTTTAAAATATGAAAATGATTATTATGAAGAAGTACGTGCACAATTGCCGGATGTCGGTGAAGCAATTGAAACGCCCGATGGTAATGGAAAAGTTATTGCTTTAAATATATTAGATATTTCTATGCAAGTGAAGCTCGAAGGTCATGAACAGCCACTTGAATATAAATTAGAAGAAATAGAAACTATGCATTAAGGAGGCATTATTACATTTGGATCGCAATGAGATATTTGAAAAAATAATGCGTTTAGAAATGAATGTCAATCAACTTTCAAAAGAAACATCAGAGTTAAAAGCACTTGCAGTTGAACTTGTAGAAGAAAACGTAGCTTTACAAATTGAAAATGATAATTTGAAAAAAGTATTAGGGAATGATGAGCCAAGTACTCAAGATGCAATAAATACAGTGCCAACAAAAGTAGTTAAAAAACCATTACCTAGTAAAGATAACCTAGCTATATTATATGGTGAAGGTTTTCATATTTGTAAAGGTGAGCTATTTGGAAAACATAGACATGGTGAAGATTGTTTGTTCTGTTTAGAAGTTTTAAGTGATTAATCATTCAATCACAAATAGTGTTATAATAATGAATAAATAAAGTTATGTTAAGTCTGAGACAGTACGTGTTTCAGACTTTACTTATGTATTAGTTTTAAACAATGTTCTGACTTACTACTTAAAATTAAGTTTTTAATATTAAGTCAGTATGCAATATAATAAGGTTTATTAATGTGTAAAACATGATTCGAAAATATTTAGAATAGGTATGTGATGTGCAAACATTATTAAAATTTAACTTTCACGTATTAAGTAAATAAGCACATTTTCATAGGAGTTTAAAATGTTAAAGCAAAATGAACGATTTGATCAACTAATCAAAGAAAATTTTAGTATTATTCAAAATGACGATGTATTTTCATTTTCAACAGATGCGTTATTATTGGGGCATTTTACAAATCCAAGAGCAAAAGACAAAGTACTAGATTTATGTTCTGGCAACGGCGTGATACCTTTACTATTATTCGCAAAACATCACCATCAAATAGAGGGTATCGAAATTCAAGAAACTCTCGTAGATATGGCGCGACGCACATTTCAATTTAACGAGGTTGACGATTATTTAACGATGCATCATATGGACTTGAAAGATGTCACGAAAACATTTAAACCTTCACAATATAATCTTGTAACATGTAATCCTCCGTATTTTAAAGAGAATCAGCAGCATCAACATCAAATAGAGGCTCACAAAATTGCGAGACATGAAATTATGTGTACACTTGAAGATTGTATGATTGCAGCACGTCATTTATTAAAAGAAGGTGGCAGGCTAAATATGGTACATCGTGCGGATAGACTGATGGATGTCTTATTTGAAATGAGAAAAGTAAATATCGAGCCTAAGAAAGTAGTTTTTATATATAGTAAAGTAGGCAAGTCAGCACACACAATAGTTGTTGAAGGTCGTAAAGGTGGTAATCAAGGATTAGAAATTATGCCTCCGTTTTATATTTATGATGAAAGTGGAAAATATAGCGATGAAATGAAGGAAGTATATTATGGATAGTCACTTTGTATATATAGTAAAATGTAGTGATGGTAGTTTATATACAGGATATGCTAAAGACGTAAATGCGCGGATTGAGAAACATAATCGCGGTCAAGGTGCTAAATATACAAAAATAAGACGACCGGTACAGTTAGTTTACCAAGAAACGTATGAGACAAAGTCTGAAGCATTGAAGCGTGAATATGAAATTAAAACGTATTCTAGACAAAAGAAATTGCGATTGATTAAGGAGCGATAGCATGGCTGTATTATATTTAGTAGGAACGCCTATTGGAAATTTGGCAGACATAACTTATCGAGCAGTTGATGTGCTACATCGTGTCGATATGATTGCCTGTGAAGATACACGTGTAACAAGTAAATTATGCAATCATTATGATATCTCAACACCATTAAAGTCATACCATGAGCATAATAAGGATAAGCAGACTACGTTTATTATTGAACAATTACAATCTGGATTAAATGTTGCACTTGTATCGGATGCAGGTTTGCCATTGATTAGTGATCCAGGATATGAATTAGTAGTTGCAGCTAGAAAAGCTAATATTAAAGTGGAAACTGTACCTGGGCCGAATGCCGGTTTAACTGCTTTGATGGCTAGTGGTCTATCTTCTTATGTATACACATTTTTAGGATTTCTACCTAGAAAAGAAAAAGAAAAAACTGTCGTACTAGAACAACGCATGTATGAAAATAGCACGCTTATATTATATGAATCGCCACATCGTGTAACAGATACTTTAAAAACAATTGCAAAGATAGATGCAATGCGACGAGTATCGTTAGGACGTGAGTTAACTAAGAAGTTTGAACAAATAGTCACAAATGATGTAACGCAAATGATAGCACTAATTCAACAAGGTGACGTTCCGTTAAAAGGTGAGTTTGTTATTTTGATTGAAGGTGCAAAAGCAAATGTTGAAACGGCTTGGTTTGATGATTTGTCTATTGTAGAGCATGTTGATCATTATATTGAAACTTCACGGATGAAGCCAAAGCAGGCAATCAAGAAAGTTGCGGAGGAACGACAACTTAAAACAAATGAAGTTTATAATATTTATCATCAAATAAGTTAACCAAGGTATTGATGGACTAAATTTTTACGTTATCGGATAACGAAAGTTATAATTTTAAATAGTAAGACAACAATTTGATTTGCTACTAATAAAATGATGTTAACTATGATAAAAAAATAATGACATCGTCGATTTTTAATGTAAAATAAATATATTGATAGCAATAAATAATAAAACAATGAACAAGATGAAAATGGGAAAGTAAGATATATGACCACGTCCATTGAAATGCTTGAAAATCTTAGATATTATTTGAAGTGAAACATTACGAGGAGGAACAGTTATGGCGAAAGAAACATTTTATATAACAACCCCAATTTATTATCCTAGTGGGAATTTACATATAGGGCATGCATATTCTACTGTTGCCGGAGATGTTATTGCAAGATATAAAAGAATGCAAGGGTATGATGTTCGTTACTTAACAGGTACAGATGAACATGGTCAAAAAATTCAAGAAAAAGCACAAAAAGCTGGTAAAACTGAAATTGAATATTTAGATGAAATGATTGCTGGCATTAAACAACTTTGGGCAAAACTTGAAATTTCAAATGATGATTTTATTAGAACTACTGAAGAACGTCATAAACATGTTGTTGAACAAGTATTTGAACGTCTATTAAAGCAAGGCGATATCTATTTAGGTGAATATGAAGGCTGGTATTCTGTTCCGGATGAAACATATTATACTGAGTCACAATTAGTTGATCCACAATACGAAAACGGTAAAATTATAGGTGGTAAAAGTCCAGATTCAGGACACGAGGTTGAATTAGTTAAAGAAGAAAGTTATTTCTTTAATATTAGTAAATATACTGATCGTTTATTGGAATTCTATGATCAAAACCCTGATTTCATTCAACCACCATCAAGAAAAAATGAAATGATTAACAACTTTATTAAACCAGGACTTGCAGATTTAGCTGTTTCTCGTACATCATTTAACTGGGGTGTTCATGTTCCATCTAATCCCAAGCATGTTGTATATGTATGGATTGATGCATTAGTTAACTACATTTCAGCTTTAGGTTATTTATCAGATGATGAGTCATTATTTAACAAATATTGGCCAGCGGATATCCATTTAATGGCTAAGGAAATTGTACGTTTCCACTCAATTATTTGGCCGATTTTATTAATGGCATTAGATTTACCATTACCTAAAAAAGTCTTTGCACATGGATGGATTTTGATGAAAGATGGCAAAATGAGTAAATCTAAAGGCAATGTTGTAGACCCTAACATTTTAATTGATCGTTATGGTCTTGATGCTACACGTTACTATTTAATGCGTGAACTACCATTTGGTTCAGATGGTGTATTTACACCTGAAGCTTTTGTGGAACGTACAAACTTCGATTTAGCTAATGACTTAGGTAACTTAGTAAACCGTACGATTTCAATGATTAATAAATACTTTGATGGTGAATTACCTGCATACCAAGGTCCGCGTCATGAATTAGATGAAGAAATGGAAGCTATGGCTATAGATACTGTGAAGAGCTATACAGAAAGTATGGAAAGTTTACAATTTTCAGTAGCGTTATCTACGGTCTGGAAGTTCATTAGTAGAACGAATAAATATATCGATGAAACAACACCGTGGGTATTAGCTAAAGATGAGAGTCAAAAAGATATGTTAGGCAATGTTATGGCGCATTTAGTCGAAAATATTCGATTTGCCGCAGTGTTATTACGTCCATTTTTAACACATGCACCTAAAGAAATCTTTGAACAATTAAACATAAACAACCCAGTATTTATGGAATTTGGTAGCTTAGAACAATATGGTGTGTTAACTGAACCGATTATGGTAACTGGTCAACCAAGACCTATTTTCCCAAGGTTAGATAGTGAAGCGGAAATCGCGTATATTAAAGAATCAATGCAACCACCTGCTACTAAAGAGGAAAAAGAAGAAGTACCTAGCAAGCCAGAAATTGATATCAAAGACTTCAATAAAGTTGAAATTAAGGCTGCTACAATTATTGATGCTGAGCATGTCAAAAAATCAGATAAATTATTAAAAATACAAGTTGATTTAGACTCTGAACAAAGACAAATCGTATCAGGAATCGCTAAGTTCTATACTCCAGATGACATTATTGGTAAAAAAGTAGCCGTTGTTACAAACTTAAAACCAGCTAAATTGATGGGACAAAAGTCTGAAGGTATGATTTTATCTGCTGAAAAAGATGGCGTTCTTACTTTAGTAAGTTTACCTAGTGCGATTCCAAATGGTGCAGTGATTAAATAACAGTATTTTTATATTAGGAGAGATAATTATGTTAATCGATACACATGTACATTTAAATGATGAACAATATGATGAAGATTTAAGTGCAGTGATTACACGTGCTAAAGAAGCGGGTGTCGATCGTATGTTTGTTGTCGGTTTTAATACCCCTACAATTGAACGTGCAATGAAATTAATCGATGAGTATGATTTCCTATATGCTATTATTGGTTGGCACCCAGTTGATGCAATTGATTTTACAGAAGAGCGTCTCGAGTGGATTGAAACTTTAGCCAAACATCCAAAAGTGATTGGAATTGGTGAGATGGGGTTAGATTATCATTGGGATAAATCACCTGCTGATGTTCAAAAAGAAGTTTTTAGAAAGCAAATTGCATTAGCAAAGCGCTTGAAATTACCAATTATCATTCATAATCGTGAAGCGACACAAGATTGTATCGATATTTTATTGGAAGAACATGCTGAAGAAGTTGGGGGCATAATGCACAGTTTCAGTGGTTCTCCAGAAATTGCAGATGTTGTAATTAATAAGTTGAATTTTTACATTTCATTAGGTGGACCCGTGACATTTAAAAATGCGAAGCAACCTAAAGAAGTTGCGAAACATGTGCCATTAGATCGATTGCTTGTAGAAACTGACGCACCATATTTATCACCACATCCATATAGAGGTAAGCGAAATGAGCCGGCAAGAGTGACATTAGTAGCTGAACAAATTGCTGAATTAAAAGGTTTATCTTATGAAGAAGTGTGTGTACAAACTACAAAAAATGCTGAAAAATTATTTAATTTAAATTCATAAAGTTAAAAGTGGGAAAGAACATCGCCATTAAATGATACGATATTATGTTCGTTAAATATGCTATGGTTCTTTCTCGCTTTTTTAAATTGGAATATTAATGCGGTTAAATGAATCGAAAAAAGATGGTCTTTGGTATTAAAAACTATATAGTAAAGAAAGGCGTTTTAAATGAAAATCAATGAGTTTATTGTTGTAGAAGGTCGAGATGATACTGAGCGTGTTAAACGAGCTGTAGAATGTGATACGATTGAAACTAATGGCAGTGCAATCAATGAGCAAACTTTGGAAGTAATTAGAAATGCACAACAAAGTCGTGGTGTCATTGTACTGACAGATCCAGATTTTCCGGGAGACAAAATTAGAAGTACAATTACAGAGCATGTTAAAGGTGTGAAACACGCATATATTGATAGAGACAAAGCTAAAAATAAAAAAGGGAAAATCGGTGTTGAACACGCTAAATTAGAAGATATAAAAGAAGCGCTAATGCATGTGAGTTCACCATTTGAAGAAGCATTTGAGTCAATTGATAAAACGGTGTTAATAGAGTTGGGGCTAATTGTCGGCAAAGATGCTAGACGTCGTCGTGAAATTTTAAGTAGGAAATTACGAATCGGTCACTCAAACGGAAAGCAATTATTGAAGAAGCTAAATGCTTTCGGTTATACGGAAACGGATGTAAGACAAGCTTTAAAAGATGAATAAGGAAGTGAATCAGTTGGATAATAAAGATATTGCAACGCCATCTCGAACACGAGCATTATTAGATAAATATGGATTTAATTTTAAGAAAAGTTTAGGTCAGAACTTTTTAATAGACGTTAATATTATAAATAATATTATCGATGCAAGTAATATTGATGAACGTACAGGTGTTATTGAAATTGGACCAGGTATGGGGTCATTAACTGAACAGTTGGCGAAACACGCTAAAAAAGTATTGGCATTTGAAATAGACCAACGCTTGATACCTGTACTTAAGGACACATTATCACCATATGATAACGTGACGGTGATTAACGAAGATATTTTAAAAGCAAACATTAAAGCTGCAGTTGAAAACCACTTACAAGACTGTGAAAAAATAATGGTTGTCGCGAATCTGCCATACTACATTACAACGCCGATACTTTTAAATTTGATGCAACAAGACATACCTATTGATGGTTATGTAGTGATGATGCAAAAAGAAGTAGGAGAACGCTTAAATGCTGAAGTAGGATCAAAGGCATATGGCTCTTTATCAATTGTTGTTCAATACTACACTGAAACAAGCAAAGTATTAACAGTACCTAAATCTGTATTTATGCCACCGCCAAACGTAGATTCAATTGTTGTAAAACTGATGCAAAGAAAAGAACCGCTAGTAAAAATTGATAATGAAGAAGCATTTTTTAAATTGGCAAAAGCGGCATTTGCTCAAAGAAGAAAGACGATTAACAACAACTATCAGAATTTCTTTAAAGATGGTAAACAACATAAAGAAGCGATTTTACAATGGTTAGAGCAAGCGGGAATTGATCCAAGACGACGTGGTGAAACACTAACTATTCAAGATTTTGCTAAATTGTACGAAGAAAAGAAAAAATTCCCTCAATTAGAAAATTAAATGATTGACAAAGCAAACCACTATTGATAAAATTTGAATTTTGTTTGACGAAAACGCTGCAAATATGGTATTATGTAACTTGTAGCGAGGTGGAGCAATATGCCAAAATCAATTTTGGACATCAAAAATTCTATTGATTGTCATGTAGGAAATCGTATTGTACTGAAAGCCAATGGAGGCCGTAAGAAAACAATAAAACGTTCTGGAATTTTAAAAGAAACATATCCGTCAGTTTTCATTGTTGAGTTAGATCAAGATAAACACAATTTTGAGAGAGTATCGTATACATACACTGATGTGTTGACTGAAAATGTTCAAGTTTCATTTGAAGAGGATAATCATCACGAATCAATTGCACACTAAATAAGACACATAGAGATGTTAAACGTTTCTTAAGTATAAGAAGTAAATATTATGATAATTATTTGAGTGTTGGGCATTATGTTCAATACTCTTTTTATTTACGACACGTTTAAGTCTGTGTTTCGCTTTTAGTTTTAAGTAAATGGATAATGCATTTACACATAAAAATACAAGTAAATGTTATGTGATTAGATGGAAAAAATTACTTTTTTATTAAAAAAACACTAAAAAACAAATTAAAATGTCAAATATTAATTCTCTTTATGTTAAAATCATCATATTAAGATAACGAAAAGAGGGCGCAAAAATGATATATGAAACGGCACCAGCCAAAATTAATTTTACGCTCGATACACTTTTTAAAAGAAATGATGGCTATCATGAGATTGAAATGATAATGACAACAGTTGATTTAAATGATCGTTTAACTTTTCGTAAAAGAAAGGATCGAAAAATAGTTGTTGAAATTGAACACAATTATGTGCCTTCGAATCATAAAAATCTTGCATATCGTGCAGCACAATTATTTATTGAGCGGTATCAACTAAAGCATGGTGTGACTATAACGATTGATAAAGAAATACCTGTTTCAGCAGGACTAGCTGGCGGTTCAGCAGATGCAGCAGCAACATTAAGAGGATTGAATCGACTTTTTAATATTGAGGCGAGTTTAGATGAATTAGCTCAACTAGGCAGTGAAATTGGAACGGATATTCCGTTTTGTATTTATAATAAAACTGCATTATGCACTGGAAGAGGCGAAAAAATCGAGTTTTTAAATAAACCACCATCAGCATGGGTGATTCTGGCTAAACCAAACTTAGGCATATCTT
Organism: Staphylococcus argenteus; assembly: GCF_000236925.1. Taxonomy (NCBI): domain Bacteria; kingdom Bacillati; phylum Bacillota; class Bacilli; order Caryophanales; family Staphylococcaceae; genus Staphylococcus; species Staphylococcus argenteus. The sequence continues at coordinate 503,565 of NC_016941.1, forward strand.
CACCAGATATATTTAAGTTGATCAATTTAGATAAGCAATATAGAGTGCATACTAAATTGTGCTATGAGGCGTTGGAAAAAGGTGATTATCAACAATTATGTCAAAGTTTGTCTAATCGATTAGAGCCAATTTCTGTTTCGAAACATCCACAAATCGATAAGTTGAAAAATAATATGTTGAAAAGTGGTGCAGACGGTGCGTTAATGAGTGGAAGCGGACCAACTGTGTATGGGCTAGCACGAAAAGAAAGCCAAGCAAAAAATATTTATAATGCAGTAAACGGTTGTTGTAATGAAGTGTACTTAGTTAGACTATTAGGATAGAAGGGTTGAAAAGATGAGATATAAACGAAGCGAGAGAATTGTTTTTATGACGCAATATTTGATGAACCATCCGAATAAATTAATTCCATTAACTTTTTTTGTGAAAAAATTTAAGCAAGCGAAGTCTTCAATAAGTGAAGATGTCCAAATTATAAAAAATACATTCCAAAAAGAAAAGTTAGGTACAGTAATTACTACTGCTGGTGCAAGTGGTGGTGTTACGTATAAACCAATGATGAGTAAAGAGGAAGCAACAGAAGTTGTTAATGAAGTCATTACTCTATTAGAAGAGAAAGAACGTTTGTTACCTGGTGGATATTTATTTTTATCAGATTTGGTAGGTAATCCAACGCTACTTAATAAAGTTGGTAAGTTAATTGCCAGTATTTACATGGATGAAAAATTAGATGCAGTTGTTACTATTGCAACAAAAGGTATTTCATTAGCAAATGCTGTTGCTAATATTTTAAATTTACCTGTAGTAGTTATTAGAAAAGATAATAAGGTAACTGAAGGTTCTACAGTTTCAATTAATTATGTGTCAGGATCTTCGAGAAAAATAGAGACGATGGTACTTTCAAAGAGAACATTAGCTGAAAATTCAAATGTTTTAGTTGTTGATGATTTTATGAGAGCCGGTGGTTCTATAAATGGTGTAATGAATTTAATGAATGAGTTTAAAGCCCACGTAAAAGGGGTATCAGTACTTGTAGAATCGAAAGAAGTTAAACAGCGATTAATTGAAGATTATACTTCCTTAGTGAAATTGTCAGATGTTGACGAATATAATCAAGAGTTTAACGTAGAACCTGGTAACAGTTTATCTAAATTTTCATAAAAAGGAGTTTTTAATATTATGAAAATAATTAACACAACAAAATTGCCAGAAGCACTTGGACCATATTCTCATGCAACTGTTGTAAATGGAATGGTTTATACTTCAGGGCAAATTCCATTGGATGTTGATGGAACTATTGTTAGTGATGATGTTCAAGAACAAACAAAACAAGTTTTGGAAAATTTAAAAGTTGTTTTGAAGGAATCAGGTTCTGATTTGAATTCTGTTGCAAAGGCAACTATCTTCATTAAGGATATGAATGATTTCCAAAAAATCAATGAAGTGTATGGTCAATATTTTGATGTACACAAACCAGCGCGTAGTTGTGTAGAGGTTGCGCGTTTGCCAAAAGATGTAAAAGTAGAAATAGAATTAGTAAGTAAAGTTAAGGAATTATAATTTTCGATTAATAAGTTTAATCAAGCTTCTAAATAACACAGATATATATACTATAGGGGGGCTCACTACATGAAAGTGACAGATGTAAGACTTAGAAAAATAGAAACAGATGGACGAATGAAAGCGCTCGTTTCCATTACATTAGATGAAGCTTTCGTAATACATGATTTACGTGTAATTGAAGGGAACTCTGGTCTGTTCGTCGCAATGCCGAGCAAACGTACACCAGATGGTGAATTCCGCGACATCGCACATCCAATCAATTCAGATATGAGACAAGAAATTCAAGATGCTGTGATGAAAGTATATGATGAAACAGATGAAGTAGTACCAGATAAAAACGCTACATCAGAAGATTCAGAAGAAGCTTAATAAATTCAATATCCAATGATGTTAGTAACTCGCAATGAGTATTTATAAAACTGTCGATGAAGTATAATGCTTTGTCGACAGTTTTTTATTTTTTACGCTTCGATTATAAGTTTAACCATTATGTGTAATGATACTTCATTGAAATATATTGTCATTAAATATCAATTTATTTGATACATAAAATTTTGAACTGCTAATCGTAGTGTGCTTGTTTCTTTTAAAACAGATTTTAAATTGTTTTATACAATCGCTAGTTTAAATATTAGGAAGGAAAATGCTCAACGCAAAAGTTACATATTGGTTTGGGGAATTATCATTTGAATTAGGACGATACTTTGACGCCATGATTTTATTCAACAAAAAATCATGATTTAATTCGAACAAGAGTAACGCATGTTTTTATAAGATATGTAGAAATTCATTTTAAAAAGTAACGAAATGAAAACAATGCCTTTTATAAGTTGAAAGAGCATTGCAGATTAAATTATAATAATGACGAAGTGTAAAATTTAATGGGGGTTAATGTTCATGCGAAGACATGCGATAATTTTGGCAGCAGGTAAAGGCACAAGAATGAAATCTAAAAAATATAAAGTGCTACACGAGGTTGCTGGTAAACCTATGGTCGAACATGTATTAGATAGTGTTGAAGGATCAGGTGTCGATCAAGTTGTAACCATCGTAGGACATGGTGCTGAAAGTGTAAAAGGACATTTAGGCGAACGTTCTTTATACAGTTTTCAACAAGAACAACTCGGTACAGCGCATGCAGTACTAATGGCGAAATCACATTTAGATGGTGAGGAAGGTACAACAATTGTAGTGTGTGGCGATACACCACTCATTACCAAAGAAACGTTAGAAACACTAATTACGCATCATGAGGATAATAATGCACAAGCTACTGTATTATCTGCTTTAGTTCAAAATCCATATGGTTATGGAAGAATTGTACGTAATCAATCGGGACGTTTAGAACGCATTGTTGAAGAGAAGGATGCAACGCATTCTGAAAAAGAAATCAATGAAATTAGTTCTGGCATTTTTGCTTTTGATAACAAAGTTTTGTTTGAAAAATTAGCACAAGTGAAAAATGATAATGCTCAAGGTGAATATTATCTTCCTGATGTGTTAGCGTTAATTTTAGAAAATGATGGAATTGTAGAAGTTTATCGTACCAATGATATTGAAGAAATTATGGGTGTGAATGATCGTGTTATGCTTAGTCAAGCTGAAAAGGCGATGCAACGTCGTACAAATCATAAACATATGATAAATGGTGTTACAATTATCGATCCTGACAGTACATTTATAGGGCCTGACGTAACAATTGGTAGTGATACGGTAATCGAACCAGGTGTAAGAATTAATGGTAAAACTGAAATTGGTGAAGATGTTGTTATTGGTCAATATTCTGAAATCAACAATAGTAAGATTGAAAATGGAGCATTGATTCAACAATCAGTTGTAAATGATGCATATGTTGGTGCGCACACTAAAGTTGGACCATTCGCGCAATTGAGACCAGGTGCAAATTTAGGTGCAGATGTTAAAGTTGGTAATTTTGTAGAAATTAAAAAGGCAGATCTTAAAGATGGTTCTAAAGTTTCACATTTAAGTTATATTGGTGATGCTGTCATTGGAGAACGTACTAATATTGGTTGCGGAACGATTACGGTTAACTACGACGGAATAAATAAATTTAAAACTGTAGTTGGTAAAGACTCTTTTATCGGATGTAATGTTAACTTAGTAGCACCAGTAACCGTTGGAGATGCAGTGTTAGTAGCAGCAGGCTCAACAATCACAGATGACGTTCCAAATGATAGTTTAGCTGTAGCAAGAGCAAGACAAACAACAAAAGAAGGATATAGGAAATAATCATTTGCGTATGTATCTATAGTGCCTAGGATAAAATGAAAATCCTATGTAATAATAATGTAATCTTTATGATTTAAGGATTCGCATAGTAATGAGATTGCATTTTATATATAATAGTAATTGCGTAAGTAAATAATTGGAGGACTATAAATGTTAAATAATGAATATAAGAATTCGTCATTAAAGATTTTTTCATTGAAAGGAAACGAAGCATTAGCGCAAGAAGTTGCTGACCAAGTAGGTATTGAACTAGGTAAATGTTCAGTTAAACGTTTTAGTGATGGAGAAATTCAAATTAATATCGAAGAGAGTATTCGTGGTTGTGACGTATTTATTATTCAACCAACATCATATCCTGTAAACCTACATTTAATGGAATTATTAATTATGATTGATGCTTGTAAGCGTGCTTCAGCAGCAACAATCAATATTGTAGTGCCATATTATGGATATGCTAGACAAGATAGAAAAGCACGTAGCCGTGAACCAATCACAGCTAAGTTAGTAGCAAACTTAATCGAAACAGCAGGCGCAACACGTATGATTGCGTTAGACTTGCATGCACCTCAAATTCAAGGGTTCTTTGATATTCCAATTGATCACTTAATGGGTGTACCAATTCTTGCTAAACATTTTAAAGATGATCCAAACATTAACCCAGAAGAGTGTGTTGTTGTGTCACCTGACCACGGTGGTGTTACACGTGCTCGTAAATTGGCGGACATTTTAAAAACTCCAATTGCAATTATAGATAAACGTCGTCCTAGACCAAATGTTGCTGAAGTTATGAACATTGTTGGTGAAATTGAAGGACGTACAGCAATTATTATTGACGATATTATTGATACTGCAGGTACAATCACGTTAGCTGCACAAGCATTAAAAGATAAAGGTGCTAAAGAAGTTTATGCATGCTGTACGCACCCTGTTTTATCAGGACCTGCAAAAGAACGCATCGAAAATTCTGCAATTAAAGAATTAATCGTGACAAACTCAATTCATTTAGATGAAGATCGTAAACCTTCTAACACTAAAGAATTATCAGTTGCTGGTTTAATTGCACAAGCTATCATACGTGTTTATGAAAGAGAATCAGTTAGCGTATTATTTGACTAATTTTAAATAGCCGTTTGACGAACAAATATCAAACGTGTATAATAGTTTCGTTCGTGATTATACGAATAAATAAACACTTGCAAGCAACATTCATGTTGATGGGTAAGTGAGGTGCTCTTGTTGAGCGAAAATGAAAGGTGGAAATGAGAATGGCTTCATTAAAGTCAATCATCCGTCAAGGTAAACAAACACGTTCAGATCTTAAACAATTAAGAAAATCTGGTAAAGTACCAGCAGTAGTATACGGTTACGGTACTAAAAACGTGTCAGTTAAAGTTGATGAAGTAGAATTCATCAAAGTTATCCGTGAAGTAGGTCGTAACGGTGTTATCGAATTAGGCGTTGGCTCTAAAACTATCAAAGTTATGGTTGCAGACTACCAATTCGATCCACTTAAAAACCAAATTACTCACATTGACTTCTTAGCAATCAATATGAGTGAAGAACGTACTGTTGAAGTACCAGTTCAATTAGTTGGTGAAGCAGTAGGCGCTAAAGAAGGCGGCGTAGTTGAACAACCATTATTCAACTTAGAAGTAACTGCTACTCCTGACAATATTCCAGAAGCTATTGAAGTAGACATTACTGAATTAAACATTAACGACAGCTTAACTGTTGCTGATGTTAAAGTAACTGGCGACTTCAAAATCGAAAATGATTCAGCTGAATCAGTTGTAACAGTAGTTGCTCCAACTGAAGAACCAACTGAAGAAGAAATCGAAGCAATGGAAGGCGAACAACAAACTGAAGAACCAGAAGTTGTTGGCGAAAGCAAAGAAGACGAAGAGAAAACTGAAGAGTAATTTTAACTCATTACTAAAAAGTTTTTATACTTTGTTGAACAAGCACTGTGCTTATTTTAATATAAGCATGGTGCTTTTTGTGTTATTATAAGGTTTAATTAAACTTTATTGATTTGTATCAAAGTTAAATTAATTTTAGTAAGTAAGAGACATTACACTTAACAATGATACATCATAAAAATTTAATGTATTTGATTTTAAAATACATACTTACTAAGTTGAAGAATAATGATAATTGATGGCAATGGCGGAAAATAGATGTTGTCATTATAATAATAAATGAAACAATTATGTTGGAGGTAAACACGCATGAAATGTATTGTAGGTCTAGGTAATATAGGTAAACGATTTGAACTTACAAGACATAATATCGGCTTCGAAGTCGTTGATTATATTTTAGAGAAAAATAACTTTACATTAGATAAACAAAAGTTTAAAGGTGCATATACAATTGAACGAATGAATGGAGATAAAGTGTTATTTATCGAACCAATGACAATGATGAATTTGTCAGGTGAAGCAGTTGCACCGATTATGGATTATTACAATGTTGATCCGGAAGATTTAATTGTACTATATGATGATTTAGATTTGGAACAAGGACAGGTTCGTTTAAGACATAAAGGTAGTGCCGGCGGACATAATGGTATGAAATCAATCATCAAAATGCTTGGTACAGATCAATTTAAACGTGTTCGTATTGGTGTGGGAAGACCAACGAACGGTATGTCTGTTCCTGATTATGTGTTGCAACGATTTTCACAAGATGAAATGATAACAATGGAAAAAGTTATCGAACATTCAGCGCGTGCCATTGAAACGTTTATTGAAACATCACGTTTTGATCGCGTAATGAATGAATTCAATGGTGAAGTAAAGTAATGACAATATTAACAACGTTTATTCAAGAAAATAATCATTTTCAAGAACTTAATCAGGTATTTGGACGAGAAAATACATTAGTAACTGGACTTTCCCCGTCAGCAAAAGTGGCGATGATTGCTGAAAAATATACACAAAGCAATCAACAGTTACTATTAATTACTAACAATTTATATCAAGCGGATAAATTAGAAACAGACTTGTTACAATTCGTAGATGCAGAGGAATTATATAAGTATCCAGTACAGGATATTATGACTGAAGAATTTTCAACACAAAGCCCTCAACTGATGAGTGAACGTATTAGAACATTAACTGCGTTAGCTCAAGGTAAGAAAGGGTTATTTATCGTTCCTCTTAATGGCTTGAAAAAGTGGTTGACGCCAGTAGAAATGTGGCAAAGTCATCAAATGACATTGCGAGTTGGCGATGATATCGACGTGGATCAATTGCTTAATAAATTGGTTAATATGGGGTATAAACGAGAATCGGTTGTTTCTCATATCGGCGAATTTTCATTGCGCGGTGGTATCATTGATATTTTTCCACTTATTGGGCAACCTGTTAGAATTGAACTTTTCGATACTGAAATTGATTCGATTCGAGATTTTGATGTTGAAACACAGCGTTCAAAAGATAATACAGAGGAAGTTGATATTACAACTGCAAGTGATTATATCATTACAGATGAAGTGATTAATCATCTTAAAGCAGAACTGAAAGCGGCTTATGAAAATACGAGACCAAAAATTGATAAATCAGTACGTAATGATTTGAAAGAAACATATGAGAGTTTTAAATTGTTCGAAAGTACTTATTTTGATCATCAAATACTACGACGTTTAGTGGCATTTATGTATGATAAACCTTCGACAATTATAGATTATTTTCAAAAAGATGCAATTGTTGCTATTGATGAATTTAATCGCATAAAAGAAACTGAGGAAAGTCTTACTACAGAATCAGATGCATTTATAAGTAATATTATTGAAAGTGGTAATGGCTTTATTGGACAAAGTTTTATAAAATATGATGATTTTGAAACATTGATTGAAGGCTATCCGGCTACTTATTTTTCATTATTTGCAACAACAATGCCGATAAAACTAAGTCATATTATTAAATTTTCATGTAAACCTGTACAACAATTTTATGGTCAATATGATATTATGCGCTCAGAATTCCAACGTTATGTCAATCAGAATTACCGTATCGTTGTGTTAGTTGAGACTGAAACGAAAGTTGAACGCATGCAAGCAATGTTAAGTGAAATGCATATTCCTTCAGTTACAAACATGCACAGCTCAATGTTGGCAGGGCAGGCCGTCATTATTGAAGGTAGTTTGTCAGAAGGATTCGAATTACCAGATATGGGACTAGTTGTTATAACTGAACGAGAGCTTTTTAAATCGAAACAGAAAAAGCAACGAAAACGTACAAAAGCTATTTCAAATGCTGAAAAAATAAAGTCGTACCAAGATTTAAATGTAGGGGATTATATTGTCCATGTACATCATGGTGTGGGTAGATATCTAGGTGTTGAAACTCTAGAAGTCGGACAAACACATCGTGATTACATTAAATTACAGTATAAAGGTACGGATCAATTGTTTGTACCTGTTGATCAAATGGATCAAGTTCAAAAATATGTAGCTTCAGAAGATAAGACGCCGAAATTAAACAAACTTGGCGGTAGTGAGTGGAAAAAAACGAAAGCTAAAGTTCAACAAAGCGTTGAAGATATTGCTGAAGAGTTAATCGATCTTTATAAAGAACGAGAAATGGCGGAAGGTTATCAATTTGGACCTGACACTGCTGAGCAAACTACATTTGAATTAGATTTTCCGTATGAACTTACGCCAGACCAAGCAAAATCTATTGATGAAATTAAAGAGGACATGCAAAAATCACGCCCAATGGATCGCCTATTATGTGGTGATGTTGGTTATGGTAAAACCGAAGTCGCAGTTCGAGCAGCATTCAAAGCTGTAATGGAAGGGAAACAAGTTGCGTTTTTAGTACCTACAACTATTTTAGCGCAACAGCATTATGAAACATTAATTGAGCGTATGCAGGATTTTCCAGTTGAAATTCAATTAATGAGTCGCTTTAGAACGCCTAAAGAAATCAAACAAACAAAAGAAGGACTTAAGACTGGTTTCGTTGACATTGTTGTTGGTACACATAAGTTGCTCAGCAAAGATATCCAATATAAAGATTTAGGGTTATTAATTGTCGACGAAGAACAGCGTTTTGGTGTTCGTCATAAAGAACGCATCAAGACATTAAAACACAATGTTGATGTATTAACTTTAACGGCAACGCCTATACCGAGAACACTTCATATGAGTATGTTAGGTGTACGTGATTTGTCAGTAATTGAAACGCCACCTGAAAATCGTTTTCCAGTACAAACATATGTGTTAGAACAAAATATGAGTTTTATTAAAGAAGCGTTAGAGAGAGAATTGTCTCGTGGCGGACAAGTGTTTTACTTGTACAATAAAGTGCAATCTATTTATGAAAAGCGTGAACAGCTTCAAATGTTAATGCCTGATGCTAATATCGCAGTTGCTCATGGTCAAATGACGGAACGAGATTTAGAAGAAACGATGTTAAGTTTTATCAATAATGAATATGACATTTTGGTTACGACAACGATTATAGAAACTGGTGTCGATGTTCCAAATGCGAATACTTTAATCATTGAAGACGCAGATCGTTTTGGATTAAGTCAATTGTATCAATTAAGAGGTCGTGTTGGGCGCTCAAGTCGAATTGGATATGCCTATTTCTTACATCCAGCAAACAAAGTGTTAACTGAAACGGCTGAAGACCGATTGCAAGCTATTAAAGAGTTTACAGAATTGGGTTCTGGATTTAAGATTGCAATGCGTGACTTAAATATACGTGGTGCAGGTAACTTATTAGGTAAGCAACAACATGGCTTTATTGACACAGTTGGATTTGATTTATATAGCCAAATGTTAGAAGAAGCTGTAAATGAAAAACGCGGTATTAAAGAACCGGAACCTGATGTGCCAGAAGTTGAAGTTGATTTAAACTTAGATGCATATTTACCTACTGAGTATATAACAAATGAGCAAGCTAAGATTGAAATTTATAAAAAACTACGTAAAACAGAAACACATGAGCAAATCATGGATATTAAAGATGAGTTGATCGATCGTTTTAATGATTATCCGGTTGAAGTTGAACGTTTACTCGATATTGTAGAAATAAAAGTACATGCACTGCATGCAGGTATTACGTTAATTAAAGATAAAGGAAAAACAATTGATATTCATTTATCTGTAAAAGCTACTGAAAACATTGATGGTGAAGTGTTGTTTAAAGCCACACAACCCCTAGGTAGAACAATGAAAGTTGGCGTACAAAATAATGAAATGACGATAACATTAACGAAACAAAATCAATGGCTAGATAGTCTTAAGTTTCTAGTGAGATGTATCGAAGAAAGTATGAGAATAAGTGATGAAGCATAAAGAGGCATTTAATGGCGTTGTTGTATTAACTGCTGCATTAATTGTTATAAAAATTCTAAGTGCTGTGTATCGGATTCCATATCAAAATATATTAGGTGATACAGGTTTATATGCCTATCAACAAGTGTATCCTATCGTAGCATTAGGTATGATATTGTCCATGAATGCTATTCCAAGTGCAATTACACAAAGCATAGGTCAAAATCATAATGACCATGCATTTGCGAAAGCGTGCATATACATTCAAATGATTGGTATATCGATATTTGTTTTAATCTTTGCGTTTGCAAAACATATTGCTCAGATTATGGGAGACATTCATTTGACTTCAATGATACAGGCTGCAAGTTTAAGCTTTATATTTATAGGTATGCTAGGTGTTTTAAGAGGATATTACCAAACTGCAAATAATATGACGGTTCCAGCTATTTCCCAGGTTATAGAACAAGTGATTCGAGTAGGTATCATTATCGGAACTATCGTTATTTTTATAGATAAAGGGTGGAATATCTATGAAGCTGGTACCATTGCTATTTTAGCATCAACAATTGGATTTCTAGGTTCATCGATATACTTAATTGCACATAGACCTTTTAAATTCAAATTAGTAAATAATAATGCCAAGATAGCTTGGAAGCAGCTTATGCTTTCAATTCTAATTTTTGCGATAAGTCAACTCATAGTTATTTTGTGGCAAGTAATTGATAGTGTAACGATCATTCATTCATTACAAGCAACGCGTGTGCCATTTAATATTGCTATTACTGAAAAAGGTGTTTATGATCGAGGCGCCTCATTTATTCAAATGGGCTTAATTGTAACGACAACGTTTAGTTTTGCGTTAATCCCTTTGCTAAGTGATGCGATTAAAATGAAAAAGCATGTATTAATGAATCGTTATGCAAATGCTTCTTTGAAAATTACAATTTTAATTAGTACAGCAGCCGGTATCGGATTAATCAATTTATTACCTTTGATGAATAGCGTATTTTTTAAAACAAATGATTTAACGTTAACATTAAGTATTTATATGCTTACAGTGATTTGTGTATCTTTAATTATGATGGATATGGCATTGCTACAAGCACAACATGCTGTGAGACCTATATTTATTGGTATGACTTCAGGATTAATAGTTAAATTTTTATTTAATATAATTTTAATTCGTTCAAGTGGCATTATTGGTGCAAGTATAAGTACTGTTGTATCATTAATTATATTCGGTGCAATTATTCACATTGCTGTAACTAAAAAGTATCATCTGTATGCGATGCGACGATTTTTCATAAATGTCGTTATCGGCATGATATTCATGTCAATAGTTGTCCAACTCGTTTTATTTATCGTGGTCACACACGGTCGAATAACTGGACTTATTGAATTATTATGTGCAGCTTTTTTAGGTATTGCAGCATTGTTTTACTATATTTTTAAATTCAATGTACTGACGTACAAAGAGTTGACTTATTTACCATTCGGTTCAAAATTGTATCAGATGAAGAAAGGAAGACGTTGATGGCAAATACCATTACGATTGTTGGCTTAGGTAATTATGATATAGACGATTTACCACTAGGTATTTATAAATTTTTGAAGGCACAGGACATTGTCTATGCTAGGACGATTGACCATCCGGTTGTTCAGTCTTTGAAAGATGAATTGGCATTTGAAAGTTTTGATCACGTTTATGAAAAACATGATCAGTTTGAAGATGTCTATGATGAAATTGTAGAGAAATTGGTCGCGCTCTCTTCTGAAAAAGATATTGTCTATGCGGTTCCGGGACATCCTAGGGTTGCTGAGACAACGACAGTTAAATTGCAAGCATTTGCGGATAATCATGCTAATATTAATGTAGAGATTTTAGGTGGGAAAAGCTTTATAGATGACGTGTTTGAAGCAGTAAATATTGATCCGAACGATGGATTTACCTTGTTAGATGCTACATCTTTGCAAGAAGTGACATTGAATGTTAGAACTCATACATTGATTACTCAAGTGTACAGTGCGATGGTAGCTGCTGATTTAAAAATTACGTTAATGGAACGTTATCCTGATGATTATCCTGTTCAAATTGTCACGGGTGCACACAGCAATGGTGCTGAAAACGTTGTGACTTGCCCTTTATATGAATTAGATCACGATGAAAAGGCGTTCAATAATTTAACTAGTGTATTTATTCCCAAAATAACAACACAATCTTATTTGTATAATGACTTTGATTTCGCAACTGAGGTGATTGATACTTTAGTTGATGATGAAAAAGGTTGCCCATGGGATAAAGCGCAAACGCACGATACTTTAAAACGATATTTACTTGAAGAAACCTTTGAATTATTCGAAGCTATTGACAATGAAGATGATTGGCATATGATTGAAGAGCTAGGAGATATTTTATTACAAGTGTTATTGCATACAAGTATTGGTAAAAAAGAAGGGTATATGGATATAAAAGAAGTCATTACGGGTTTAAATACTAAAATGATTCATAGGCATCCACATATATTTGGCAATGCACATGCTGAATCGATTGAAGATTTAAAAGAGATATGGACTAAGGCTAAAGAAGCTGAAGGTAAGCAATCAAGAGTTAAATTTGAAAAAGTGTTTGCTGAGCATTTTTTAAACTTATACGAAGAGACTAAAGATAAATCATTAGATGAAGCTGAGTTGAAACAATGGTTAGAGAAGGGGGAGCGCAATAAATGAGGTTAGACAAATATTTGAAAGTTTCGCGACTAATTAAAAGACGTACGTTAGCTAAAGAAGTAAGCGACCAAGGACGAATTACAATCAATGGTAATATTGCTAAAGCTGGATCTGATGTCAAAGTGGAAGACGTCTTAACGATTCGCTTCGGTCAAAAATTAGTAACTGTAAAAGTAACAGCATTAAATGAACATGCATCTAAAGATAATGCAAAGGGGATGTATGAAATTATTGAAGAGCAAAGACTTAATGAAGTGTAAATTGGAGGTGACAAGCAATGAAAAATAAAGTAGAACATATAGAAAATCAGTATACATCACAAGAAAATAAGAAAAAACAACGTCAAAAAATGAAAATGCGTGTTGTTCGTAGGCGAATTACGGTTTTCGCGGGTGTATTACTTGCGATAATTATTATTTTATCAATCTTGCTTGTTGTCCAAAAACACCGTAATGATGTTGATGCACAAGAACGAAAAGCGAAAGAAGAGCAATTTCAAAAACAACAAAATGAAGAAATAGCATTAAAAGAGAAATTGAATAATCTAAATGACAAAGATTATATTGAAAAAATTGCCCGTGATGATTATTATCTAAGCAATAAAGGGGAAGTAATATTTAGACTTCCTAATGACAAGGGTTCGTCAAACTCTGATTCGTCAAAAAAATAATTCGAAAATGAACAAAAAATATACGAGTATAGACATTGTGAAAAAACTCAAACAAGGATATAATAAGGAAAAATCGAATCAAATCGGGAGGATTTATTTAGCATATGTCAATCGAAGTTGGAAATAAGCTTAAAGGTAAAGTCACTGGTATCAAAAAGTTTGGTGCATTCGTAGAATTACCTGAAGGAAAAAGTGGTTTAGTTCACATTAGTGAAGTAGCAGATAATTATGTTGAAAACGTAGAAGAGCACTTAACTGTAGGTGATGAAGTCGACGTAAAAGTATTATCAATTGCTGACGATGGCAAAATTAGTCTTTCAATTAAAAAAGCGAAAGATCGTCCACGAAGACAACATACAAGTAAACCAAGTCATCATAAACCAGTACAAAAAGCCGAAGATTTTGAAAAGAAATTAAGCAATTTCTTAAAAGATAGTGAAGACAAATTAACTTCAATCAAACGTCAAACAGAATCTAGACGCGGTGGTAAAGGTTCTAGACGTTAATTAAAATAAATAAAGACTGTTTCGATAAGGAATAAATTTAGAATGCATGCATCATGACAGTGATTGCGTATAAAGAACATCTAAGACTGTTTCTTAAATAAGGAGCAGTCTCTTTTTATTTGTTATGATATAAATAGAAATTCGAACATTTGAAAATTGTAAAGAATGAGGTGTGGATATGCAGTTGAATAGTAGTGGTTGGCATAGAGATGATCATCTTGTTGTTGCTGTTTCTACAGGAATTGATAGTATGTGCTTATTGTACCAACTCCTAAATGAATACAAAGATAGCTATAGACGGTTGACTTGTTTACATGTTAATCATGGTGTTAGGTTAGCATCAGAAGAAGAAGGTCAATTTTTAACGGCATATTGTAAACGACATCACATAGATTTACATATTAAGAAATTAGATTTATCCCATAGTTTAGATAGAAATATAAGTATACAAAATGAAGCTCGAATTAAACGATATCAATGGTTTGATGAGATGATGGTGGCTTTAGAAGCGGATGTCTTATTAACAGCACATCACCTAGACGATCAACTTGAAACAATCATGTACCGTGTTTTTAGTGGGAAATCAACGCGTAATAGGTTGGGTATAGATGAACTTTCTAAACGGGAAGGTTATTATATTTATCGTCCGTTATTAACTGTTTCTAAAAATGAAATTCAACAATTCCAGGTTGAGAACGAAATACCATATTATGAAGATGCGTCTAATCAAGATAATAAATATGTTAGAAATGACATACGAAATAGAATCATTCCAGCTATTGATGAAAATGAGCAACTTAAAGTTTCGCATTTATTAAAATTAAAACATTGGCACGATGAGCAGTATGATATTTTACAACGTAAAGCGACGCAATTTATTACAGAGTTTGTGAAGTTTGACGAACAGTTAATGAAATTAGAAATGCCGAGACAAGTTTTTAATGATTTACCGGAGCATTTAAAAATGGTTATATTTGATCGCGTTTTATCTAAACATTTCAAGTTATTTAATATTAGTGATAGAACGTATGATGATTGGTTTCAACAATTTAAAAGTAAGAAAGCGCAATTCAGCATTAATCTTACAGAAAAATGGATAATTCAAATCGCATATGGTAAATTAATAATAATGGCTAAAAATAATGGCGATACATATTTTAGAGTTCAAATTATTGATAAGCCAGGTAATTATATTTTTGACAAATATCTATTAGAGATACATTCTAATTTACCAAAAAGTTTATTTCCACTTACAGTGAGGACAAGAAAAAGTGGTGATACATTTAAACTTAATGGGCGTGATGGTTATAAGAAAGTTAATCGCTTGTTTATAGATCAGAAAGTACCTCAGTGGTTTCGTGATCAAATTCCAGTTATATTGGATAAACAGCAACGCATTATTGCGGTAGGGGATTTATATCAACAACAACAATTAAAGCAATGGATTATAATTAGTAAAAATGGAGATGAATAGCGTTATGCATAATGATTTAAAGGAAGTATTGTTAACTGAAGAAGATATCCAAAATATCTGTAAAGAATTGGGAGCGCAATTAACAAAGGACTACAAAGATAAACCATTAGTATGTGTTGGAATTTTAAAAGGTTCAGCAATGTTTATGTCAGATTTAATTAAGCGCATCGATACACATCTATCAATTGATTTCATGGATGTTTCAAGTTATCACGGTGGTACTGAATCAACTGGTGAGGTACAAATTATTAAAGATTTAGGTTCTTCTATTGAAAATAAAGATGTCTTAATCATTGAAGATATTTTAGAGACTGGTACGACACTTAAGTCAATTACTGAATTATTGCAATCTAGAAAAGTTAATTCATTAGAAATAGTTACATTACTAGATAAGCCGAATCGTCGTAAAGCTGATATTGAAGCTAAGTACGTTGGTAAAAAAATTCCGGATGAATTTGTTGTTGGATACGGTTTAGACTATCGCGAGTTATATAGAAACTTACCATATATTGGTACGTTAAAACCTGAAGTATATTCAAATTAAATTTTTAATCAATTTCAGTTATTATTACTATGCCTTTGAGTAAGAATAGTGTAGACTCAAAAATATGAAAAATGTATTTCATAAATATTTAATTTTAAACAAGACATATGTCTTACAAAGTTGGAAAAATATAGAAATTGATAAAATTGACAAAAGATGTGAATGTTATTGATAGTAAGCTCAATTACTAGCTTACAAAATATGTAATGTGTTACAATTCTTGTTAGTTTTATTATGGGAAGTAGGAGGAAATGACGCATGCAGAAAGCTTTTCGCAATGTGCTAGTTATCGTAATAATAGGCGTTATTATTTTTGGTCTATTTTCATATTTAAACGGTAATGGAAATATGCCGAAACAGCTTACATATAATCAGTTTACTGAGAAGTTGGAAAAGGGTGACCTTAAAACATTAGAAATCCAACCACAACAAAATGTGTATATGGTAAGTGGTAAGACGAAAAATGATGAAGATTATTCATCAACTATTTTATATAACAATGAAAAAGAATTACAAAAAATTACAGATGCTGCTAAGAAGCAAAACGGTGTAAAATTAACGATTAAAGAAGAAGAAAAACAAAGTGTCTTTGTAAGTACACTTTCAACATTAATTCCAGTTGTTGTTATCGCGTTATTATTTATTTTCTTCCTAAGCCAAGCACAAGGTGGCGGTAGTGGCGGTCGTATGATGAACTTTGGTAAATCCAAAGCGAAAATGTACGATAATAATAAACGTCGAGTTCGCTTCTCTGATGTAGCAGGTGCTGATGAAGAAAAGCAAGAGCTAATTGAAATTGTAGATTTCTTAAAAGACAACAAGAAATTTAAAGAAATGGGTTCAAGAATACCTAAAGGTGTCTTACTTGTTGGACCTCCAGGTACAGGTAAAACATTACTAGCAAGAGCGGTTGCTGGTGAAGCGGGTGCCCCATTCTTCTCAATTAGTGGTTCAGACTTCGTTGAGATGTTCGTTGGTGTTGGTGCGAGTCGTGTACGTGACTTGTTTGATAATGCTAAGAAAAATGCACCTTGTATCATTTTCATCGATGAAATTGATGCTGTTGGTCGTCAACGTGGCGCTGGTGTAGGTGGCGGTCATGATGAACGTGAACAAACATTAAACCAATTATTAGTTGAAATGGATGGCTTTGGTGAAAATGAAGGTATCATTATGATAGCTGCTACAAACCGTCCAGATATTCTAGATCCAGCGTTATTACGTCCAGGTCGTTTTGATAGACAAATTCAAGTTGGTCGTCCAGATGTAAAAGGTCGTGAAGCAATTCTTCATGTCCATGCTAAGAATAAACCACTTGATGAAACTGTAGACTTAAAAGCTATTTCACAACGCACACCAGGATTCTCTGGTGCTGATTTAGAAAACTTGTTAAACGAAGCATCGTTAATTGCTGTACGTGAAGGTAAGAAGAAAATTGACATGAGAGATATCGAAGAAGCAACGGATAGAGTTATTGCTGGTCCTGCTAAGAAATCTCGTGTTATTTCTAAGAAAGAACGTAATATCGTTGCACATCATGAAGCTGGTCATACAATTATCGGTATGGTACTTGATGAGGCAGAGGTTGTTCATAAAGTTACTATCGTACCACGTGGTCAAGCTGGTGGATATGCTATGATGTTACCAAAACAAGATCGCTTCTTAATGACTGAACAAGAGTTATTAGATAAAATTTGTGGTCTACTTGGTGGACGAGTATCAGAAGATATTAACTTTAATGAAGTTTCAACTGGTGCGTCAAATGACTTTGAACGTGCTACACAAATTGCACGATCAATGGTTACACAATATGGTATGAGTAAAAAGCTAGGACCATTACAATTCGGTCATAGCAACGGACAAGTGTTCTTAGGTAAAGACATGCAAGGTGAACCTAATTATTCAAGTCAAATTGCTTATGAAATAGATAAAGAAGTTCAACGAATCGTTAAAGAACAATACGAACGTTGTAAACAAATTTTATTAGAGCACAAAGAACAGTTAATTTTAATTGCTGAAACATTATTAACAGAAGAAACATTAGTTGCTGAACAAATTCAATCATTATTCTATGAAGGTAAATTACCTGAAATAGATTATGATGCAGCTAAAGTTGTTAAAGATGAGGGTTCTGAATTTAACGATGGTAAATTTGGTAAATCTTATGAAGAAATTCGTAAAGAGCAATTAGAAGAAGGTCGACGTGAAGAAAAAGAAGATCGTAAAGAAGAAAAAGATATTGCTGAAGATAGAAAAGAAGCTGATAAATCTCATGACAATGATGAGCCAGCACATCAACAAGCGCCTAATATCGAAAAACCTTATGATCCAAATCACCCAGACAATAAATAATTAATTATATTTAGTACCTCTTTCTATGATTATGTAATAGGAAGAGGTACTTTTTAGTGTTTTAAATAGTTAGAAAGTTGTTTAGCAGTTTTATAGTAAAAGATAAAATCGTTGTAGGATGAAGTGACTATCAAACAAGTTACTTCATTATTTATAATGATGGGTGTAGAATATATACAATTGTTGCATTTTAGGAAGTAAAATAATTTTTAAAATATAGAGTAATAGAGGAGATTGAAATAATGACACATGATTATATTGTTAAAGCGTTAGCATTTGATGGGGAAATTAGGGCATATGCAGCTTTGACTACTGAAACAGTTCAAGAAGCACAAACGAGACATTATACATGGCCGACAGCATCTGCTGCAATGGGACGAACAATGACAGCAACAGCAATGATGGGCGCCATGTTAAAAGGTGATCAAAAATTAACAGTCACGGTAGATGGTCAAGGGCCTATTGGGCGTATCATTGCTGACGCTAATGCTAAAGGTGAGGTGCGCGCATATGTAGATCACCCACAAACGCATTTTCCATTAAATGAGCAAGGTAAACTTGATGTTAGACGAGCAGTTGGTACAAATGGATCTATTATGGTTGTAAAAGACGTTGGCATGAAAGATTACTTCTCTGGAGCGAGTCCGATTGTTTCGGGTGAACTAGGTGAAGACTTTACTTATTATTATGCTACAAGTGAACAAACGCCTTCATCAGTAGGACTTGGTGTACTTGTAAATCCTGATAACACGATTAAGGCAGCTGGTGGCTTTATTATTCAAGTAATGCCTGGTGCAAAAGAAGAAACTATTGTGAAGCTAGAAAAAGCTATTAGTGAAATGACACCAGTGTCTAAATTAATTGAACAAGGTTTAACACCTGAAGGGTTATTAAATGAAATTTTAGGTGAAGAGCATGTACAAATTTTAGAAAAAATGCCAGTTCAATTTGAATGTAACTGTAGTCATGAGAAATTTTTAAATGCTATTAAAGGATTAGGCGAGGCAGAAATTCAAAATATGATTAAAGAAGATCATGGCGCAGAAGCAGTATGTCATTTCTGTGGAAATAAATATAAATATTCTGAGGAAGAATTGAACCAGTTGCTAGAAAGTTTAGCATAATTTAATTTAAAGCAATACGCTAAAATGTTTATTTTTAGCGGTTTAGTGAAATGTAGAACTAAATAGTTGTATAATTCTTAGTATTTTTGTTTGCTTTCTAGATTTTATTTGATAAAATAATTTTATATCCGATAAACAAACTAAGATTTCGACAACTAACTAAAAAGGAGTGGTTTTAATGGCACAAAAACCAGTAGATAATATTACTCAAATTATTGGTGGTACACCAGTAGTCAAATTGAGAAATGTAGTAGATGAAAATGCAGCAGACGTTTATGTGAAATTGGAATATCAAAATCCAGGTGGTTCTGTTAAAGATAGAATTGCGTTAGCGATGATTGAAAAAGCTGAACGAGAAGGCAAAATTAAGCCTGGCGACACAATTGTAGAACCAACTAGTGGTAATACAGGTATCGGTTTAGCATTTGTATGTGCTGCTAAAGGATATAAAGCAGTATTTACAATGCCTGAAACAATGAGTCAAGAGCGCCGTAATTTATTAAAAGCATATGGTGCAGAATTAGTTTTAACGCCTGGATCAGAAGCGATGAAAGGTGCAATTAAAAAAGCTAAAGAATTAAAAGAAGAACATGGTTATTTTGAACCGCAACAATTTGAAAATCCAGCAAACCCTGAGGTACATGAGTTGACTACAGGTCCTGAGTTGTTACAACAATTTGAAGGTAAAAATATCGATGCGTTCTTAGCTGGTGTAGGTACTGGTGGTACGTTATCTGGTGTTGGTAAAGTTCTAAAAAAAGAATACCCTAATATTGAAATTGTTGCTATAGAGCCTGAAGCATCTCCAGTTTTAAGTGGTGGTGAGCCTGGTCCGCATAAATTACAAGGTTTAGGTGCTGGATTTATTCCAGGTACTTTGAATACAGAAATATATGATAGTATTATTAAAGTAGGTAATGACACAGCGATGGAAATGTCTCGTCGTGTTGCTAAAGAAGAAGGTATTTTAGCAGGTATTTCATCTGGTGCTGCGATATATGCCGCTATTCAAAAAGCGAAAGAATTAGGTAAAGGAAAAACGGTAGTAACTGTATTACCAAGTAATGGTGAACGTTACTTATCAACACCTTTATATTCTTTCGATGACTAATTAATATCAATTATATGAGTGAGCTGTCCTTTGAGGATTGCTTGCTCTTTTTTTATGGAGCTTTAATTCTCGGATTTATTTGATGCATTTGAAAAGATATACCTTCATTAAAACATTTTTCTGAAAAAACTGCTTAGTGAATGTTAATATAATAGACGTACATATTAAACGGTGTAAGTCAGAATATATAGACTTAACCTTAAAGTTAAATTACATACATAATTAAAGGATGATTAAGATGACTAAAACAGAAATTATGGGCATATTAAATGTTACACCTGATTCATTTTCAGATGGTGGTAAATTTAACGATGTTGAATCTGCAATAAATAGGGTGAAGTGCATGATGGATGAAGGTGTTGATATCATAGATGTTGGGGGTGTTTCGACACGACCAGGACATGAAATGATTACTTTGGAAGAAGAGATTAATAGAGTTTTACCAGTCGTTGAGGCAATTGTTGGTTTTGATGTAAAAATTTCAGTTGATACATTTAGAAGTGAAGTTGCTGAGGCATGCTTGAAGTTAGGCGTAGATATGATTAATGATCAATGGGCGGGGCTCTATGATAAACGAATGTTTCAAGTTGTTGCTAAATATGATGCAGAAATAGTTTTAATGCATAATGGTAATGGTGAGCGTGATGAACCAGTTATCGAAGAAATGCTTACTTCATTGTTGGCCCAGGCGCATCAAGCTAAACTTGCAGGAATTCGTGCAGATAAAATATGGCTTGATCCGGGAATTGGTTTCGCTAAAACTAGAGATGAAGAAGCGGAAGTAATGTCAAGACTGGATGAACTTGTAGCTACGGAGTATCCTATTTTATTAGCAACCAGCCGAAAGAGATTTACAAAAGAGATGATGGGTTATGATACAACGCCAGTTGAAAGAGATGAAGTGACTGCTGCTACGACAGCTTATGGTATTATGAAAGGCGTTAAAGCAGTACGCGTACACAATGTTGGGTTAAATGCGAAACTAGCTAAAGGTATAGATTTTTTAAAGGAGAATGAAAATGGAAGACAAAATCTTTCTTAAAGGAATGCGCTTTTATGGATATCATGGTGCTTTATCAGCTGAAAATGAAATCGGACAAATTTTCAAAGTAGATGTAACGTTGAAAGTAGATTTGGCTGAAGCAGGACGAACTGACAATGTTGTTGACACAGTTCATTATGGTGAAGTTTTTGAAGAGGTTAAATTGATCATGGAAGGTGAGCCGGTAAATTTACTTGAGCATCTAGCTGAACGTATTGCAAAACGAATAAATTCACAATATAATCGTGTAATGGAAACGAAAGTGAAAATCACTAAAGAAAATCCACCAATACCAGGACATTATGATGGTGTTGGTATCGAAATAGTGAGGGTGAATTTATGATTCAAGCATATTTAGGTTTAGGTAGTAATATTGGTGACAGAGAAAATCAACTTAATGAAGCTATAAAGATGTTGAACGAATATGATGGTATCGATGTATTAAAGGTTTCTTCGATATATGAAACTGCACCAGTAGGCTATACCGAGCAGCCTAACTTTTTGAATTTATGTATTGGAATTGAAACAACACTTTCAGTATCAGAATTATTAGAACGTTGCTTAGATGTCGAAGCGCGTTTACATCGTGTTAGGAAAGAGCGATGGGGTCCAAGGACAATAGATGTAGATATTTTATTATACGGGAATGAAATTACAGAATTGCCGAATCTTTCAGTACCACATCCAAGAATGAATGAACGTGCATTTGTTTTAATTCCTTTAAATGATATTGCTACAGATGTTATAGAACCTCGTTCGAATCTGAAAATAAAGGATTTAGTACCTAATGATGAAAGCGTAGTATTGTATAAGCTGTAACTAAAGAATAATCTCAATCGAAAATTGTGAATATTGTACCGGTCTTGTTATTAATTTTATATCATTAATTAAAATGAAAATATTAGTTTTTGATTAGCTGTATAGTTATTCGTTACAGAATTAGTATATGAATATTACAGTATGTAATAAATGGTTGCTATAAATAGAATATAACTGTTTCTTTGTATTTTAGATATAGAGGTAGTGGAATATCTGTATTATTTTGAGTAGACAAGTGTTATTAAGTAAATAAATCATATTAGAACAATAGAAATTACTTTATTACATTTAAATCGTCTTGTAAAATTAAAAAGTGATAAAATTGGAGTTATAGATTTAAAGATGTGTCTACTATCATATCTTAAGTTAAATATGATGAAACGCATAGAACCTCTAATAAGGTGAATACTGAGCAATAAAAGATTGGTATTTTACAAAACTTTCAAGAAGAATGTTTGAGCTTATCAATTGAAATACAAAGGTTTACAACAAGTTTAAAGGAGAGAATGTTATGTCAGAAGAAATGAATGACCAAATGCTAGTAAGACGTCAAAAGTTACAAGAATTATATGATTTGGGGATAGATCCGTTTGGCTCTAAATTTAATCGTTCAGGTTTATCTAGTGATTTGAAAGAAGAATGGGATAAATACTCTAAAGAAGAATTGGCTGAAAAAGAAGAGGAAAGTCACGTATCTATAGCTGGACGACTTATGACAAAACGTGGTAAAGGTAAGGCTGGATTTGCACATGTTCAAGATTTAGCTGGACAAATCCAAATTTATGTTCGTAAAGACCAAGTTGGTGATGAGCAATTTGATATATGGAAAATTGCAGATTTAGGAGACATTGTTGGTGTTGAAGGTGTAATGTTTAAAACAAACACAGGTGAATTGTCCGTTAAAGCCAAAAAATTTACCTTGCTTGCTAAATCTTTAAGACCATTACCGGATAAATTCCACGGCTTGCAAGATATTGAACAAAGATACCGTCAAAGATATTTGGATTTAATTACTAATGAAAATAGTACGCGTACATTTATAAATCGCAGTAAAATCATTCAAGAAATGCGAAATTATTTAAATAATAAAGGTTTCTTAGAAGTTGAGACACCTATGATGCATCAAATTGCTGGTGGTGCAGCTGCTAAACCGTTTGTAACCCATCATAATGCGTTAGATGCAACATTATACATGCGTATTGCAATAGAGTTACATTTAAAACGTTTGATTGTTGGTGGACTTGAGAAAGTATATGAAATTGGAAGAGTATTCCGTAATGAAGGTGTATCAACTAGACATAACCCAGAATTTACAATGATTGAGCTATATGAAGCATATGCAGATTATAATGATATTATGGATTTAACTGAATCAATGGTAAGACATATTGCTAATGAAGTATTAGGATCTGCTAAAGTACAATATGGAGGAGAAACGATTGATTTAGAATCTCCATGGACACGATTGCATATGGTTGATGCTGTTAAAGAAGCTACAGGTGTAGATTTTTATAATGTAACTAGTGATGAAGAAGCTAAAGAATTAGCGAAAGAACATGGCATCGAAATAAAAGATACAATGAAGTATGGACATATTTTAAATGAGTTCTTTGAACAAAAGGTAGAAGAGACTCTTATTCAGCCAACATTTATATATGGTCATCCTACTGATATTTCTCCTCTTGCGAAGAAGAATCCAGAGGACCCTAGATTTACTGATCGTTTCGAATTGTTTATTGTTGGTAGAGAGCATGCAAATGCATTTACAGAATTAAATGATCCTATTGATCAAAGAGCACGTTTTGAAGCGCAACTTGTTGAAAAAGCTCAGGGTAATGATGAGGCACATGAAATGGATGAAGACTACATTGAAGCTTTAGAATATGGTATGCCTCCAACAGGTGGATTAGGTATCGGTATTGATAGATTGGTTATGCTATTGACTGACTCCCCATCAATCAGAGACGTATTATTATTCCCATATATGAGACAAAAATAGTTATTATTGATTGTTAGAAAGAACTCTTTGCATAAAGTGTATGCGAGGGTTCTTTTTAATTATATTTAATGGAGTTGATTAGTTGTGTATGCAGGGATTTTTCTCAAATAGGGCAATTCAATTACGATTTATTTTTAGAATAGTAATGATTAACGATAAAGGTGCTATTTTAAAATGTTGAACGAGTTAGTTAGCCGTTAGGTAAATAAAGATGGAAGTATGTATATAAAATTATACTTAAGAGAAGTGTAAATGGTGGATATTGAGATATCGTATAACAAAATTTGCTATTATAGTATAATTTATCTTAATGAGCTATAAAAGTACTTTAAAATTGTATAGAATGTGTATGGTTTTGTATATATGTATATGATAGAATACTAAAAGTGTTATGAATTAGAAAACACGAGAAACGTCAGTTTTGATGATTGAAAAAGTTGATAAAAAGTGTTGACTTTATTGATCGAATGAAGTAATATATAAAAGTCGTCAAAAACAGACGAAACGTATTAAAGGTTGATGTGACAATCTTCGCATCAAAGTGTAAAATTAACTATTGCACCTTATTAATTAAGCGTGTATCATAAATAAGTAAGTTATTTTGTCTGGTGGCTATAGCAAGGAGGTCACACCTGTTCCCATGCCGAACACAGAAGTTAAGCTCCTTAGCGTCGATGGTAGTTGGACTTACGTTCCGCTAGAGTAGAACGTTGCCAGGCAATGATAAATCGCAAAATTACCTCATCTGGCAGAGCAGCTGCCTTACTAGCTGCAGGGTTCGGCGGATTCGAATCCCGATCATTATCCGCCTTTTATACTTGCATACTGCCGGCTTCATTCTATGGTATAGCTGCTGATTGTAATCAGAAGGTCGGTGGTTCAAGTCCTCTGGCCGGCACCATATTTTGAGCCATTAGCTCAGTTGGTAGAGCATCTGACTTTTAATCAGAGGGTCAGAGGTTCGAATCCTCTATGGCTCATTACGATTTATTTTTAAAAATTAGCAAAATAATGCAGAAGTAGTTCAGCGGTAGAATACAACCTTGCCAAGGTTGGGGTCGCGGGTTCGAATCCCGTCTTCTGCTCCATTATTTTGCCGGGGTGGCGGAACTGGCAGACGCACAGGACTTAAAATCCTGCGGTGAGAGATCACCGTACCGGTTCGATTCCGGTCCTCGGCACCATTTTAGCGCCCGTAGCTCAATTGGATAGAGCGTTTGACTACGGATCAAGAGGTTATGGGTTCGACTCCTATCGGGCGCGCCATTTTTTAATCATTTGAATAACGGGAAGTAGCTCAGCTTGGTAGAGCACTTGGTTTGGGACCAAGGGGTCGCAGGTTCGAATCCTGTCTTCCCGATTACTTCTTAATTCCATTTTATGGGGGCTTAGCTCAGCTGGGAGAGCGCCTGCTTTGCACGCAGGAGGTCAGCGGTTCGATCCCGCTAGTCTCCACCATTTTATTTTAAAGCATGAACATTGAAAACTGAATGACAATATGTCAACGTTAATTCCAAAAACGTAACTATTAGTTACAAACATTATTTAGTATTATGAGCTAATCAAACATCATAATTTTTTATGGAGAGTTTGATCCTGGCTCAGGATGAACGCTGGCGGCGTGCCTAATACATGCAAGTCGAGCGAACGGACGAGAAGCTTGCTTCTCTGATGTTAGCGGCGGACGGGTGAGTAACACGTGGATAACCTACCTATAAGACTGGGATAACTTCGGGAAACCGGAGCTAATACCGGATAATATTTTGAACCGCATGGTTCAAAAGTGAAAGACGGTCTTGCTGTCACTTATAGATGGATCCGCGCTGCATTAGCTAGTTGGTAAGGTAACGGCTTACCAAGGCAACGATGCATAGCCGACCTGAGAGGGTGATCGGCCACACTGGAACTGAGACACGGTCCAGACTCCTACGGGAGGCAGCAGTAGGGAATCTTCCGCAATGGGCGAAAGCCTGACGGAGCAACGCCGCGTGAGTGATGAAGGTCTTCGGATCGTAAAACTCTGTTATTAGGGAAGAACATATGTGTAAGTAACTGTGCACATCTTGACGGTACCTAATCAGAAAGCCACGGCTAACTACGTGCCAGCAGCCGCGGTAATACGTAGGTGGCAAGCGTTATCCGGAATTATTGGGCGTAAAGCGCGCGTAGGCGGTTTTTTAAGTCTGATGTGAAAGCCCACGGCTCAACCGTGGAGGGTCATTGGAAACTGGAAAACTTGAGTGCAGAAGAGGAAAGTGGAATTCCATGTGTAGCGGTGAAATGCGCAGAGATATGGAGGAACACCAGTGGCGAAGGCGACTTTCTGGTCTGTAACTGACGCTGATGTGCGAAAGCGTGGGGATCAAACAGGATTAGATACCCTGGTAGTCCACGCCGTAAACGATGAGTGCTAAGTGTTAGGGGGTTTCCGCCCCTTAGTGCTGCAGCTAACGCATTAAGCACTCCGCCTGGGGAGTACGACCGCAAGGTTGAAACTCAAAGGAATTGACGGGGACCCGCACAAGCGGTGGAGCATGTGGTTTAATTCGAAGCAACGCGAAGAACCTTACCAAATCTTGACATCCTTTGACAACTCTAGAGATAGAGCCTTCCCCTTCGGGGGACAAAGTGACAGGTGGTGCATGGTTGTCGTCAGCTCGTGTCGTGAGATGTTGGGTTAAGTCCCGCAACGAGCGCAACCCTTAAGCTTAGTTGCCATCATTAAGTTGGGCACTCTAAGTTGACTGCCGGTGACAAACCGGAGGAAGGTGGGGATGACGTCAAATCATCATGCCCCTTATGATTTGGGCTACACACGTGCTACAATGGACAATACAAAGGGCAGCGAAACCGCGAGGTCAAGCAAATCCCATAAAGTTGTTCTCAGTTCGGATTGTAGTCTGCAACTCGACTACATGAAGCTGGAATCGCTAGTAATCGTAGATCAGCATGCTACGGTGAATACGTTCCCGGGTCTTGTACACACCGCCCGTCACACCACGAGAGTTTGTAACACCCGAAGCCGGTGGAGTAACCTTTTAGGAGCTAGCCGTCGAAGGTGGGACAAATGATTGGGGTGAAGTCGTAACAAGGTAGCCGTATCGGAAGGTGCGGCTGGATCACCTCCTTTCTAAGGATATATTCGGAACATCTTCTTCAGAAGATGCGGAATAACGTGACATATTGTATTCAGTTTTGAATGTTTATTTAACATTCAAATGATAATGGGCCTATAGCTCAGCTGGTTAGAGCGCACGCCTGATAAGCGTGAGGTCGGTGGTTCGAGTCCACTTAGGCCCACCATTATTTTGTACATTGAAAACTAGATAAGTAAGTAAAATATAGATTTTACCAAGCAAAACCGAGTGAATAAAGAGTTTTAAATAAGCTTGAATTCATAAGAAATAATCGCTAGTGTTCGAAAGAACACTCACAAGATTAATAACGCGTTTAAATCTTTTTATAAAAGAAAACGTTTAGCAGACAATGAGTTAAATTATTTGAAAGCGGAGTTTACTTCTGTAAATGAGCATTTTAAATAATGAAAACGAAACAGTATGTGAGCGTTTGACTTATAAAAATGGTGGAAACATAGATTAAGTTATTAAGGGCGCACGGTGGATGCCTTGGCACTAGAAGCCGATGAAGGACGTTACTAACGACGATATGCTTTGGGGAGCTGTAAGTAAGCTTTGATCCAGAGATTTCCGAATGGGGAAACCCAACATGAGTTATGTCATGTTATCGATATGTGAATACATAGCATATCAGAAGGCACACCCGGAGAACTGAAACATCTTAGTACCCGGAGGAAGAGAAAGAAAATTCGATTCCCTTAGTAGCGGCGAGCGAAACGGGAAGAGCCCAAACCAACAAGCTTGCTTGTTGGGGTTGTAGGACACTCTATACGGAGTTACAAAGGACGACATTAGACGAATCATCTGGAAAGATGAATCAAAGAAGGTAATAATCCTGTAGTCGAAAATGTTGTCTCTCTTGAGTGGATCCTGAGTACGACGGAGCACGTGAAATTCCGTCGGAATCTGGGAGGACCATCTCCTAAGGCTAAATACTCTCTAGTGACCGATAGTGAACCAGTACCGTGAGGGAAAGGTGAAAAGCACCCCGGAAGGGGAGTGAAATAGAACCTGAAACCGTGTGCTTACAAGTAGTCAGAGCCCGTTAATGGGTGATGGCGTGCCTTTTGTAGAATGAACCGGCGAGTTACGATTTGATGCAAGGTTAAGCAGTAAATGTGGAGCCGTAGCGAAAGCGAGTCTGAATAGGGCGTTTAGTATTTGGTCGTAGACCCGAAACCAGGTGATCTACCCTTGGTCAGGTTGAAGTTCAGGTAACACTGAATGGAGGACCGAACCGACTTACGTTGAAAAGTGAGCGGATGAACTGAGGGTAGCGGAGAAATTCCAATCGAACCTGGAGATAGCTGGTTCTCTCCGAAATAGCTTTAGGGCTAGCCTCAAGTGATGATTATTGGAGGTAGAGCACTGTTTGGACGAGGGGCCCCTCTCGGGTTACCGAATTCAGACAAACTCCGAATGCCAATTAATTTAACTTGGGAGTCAGAACATGGGTGATAAGGTCCGTGTTCGAAAGGGAAACAGCCCAGACCACCAGCTAAGGTCCCAAAATATATGTTAAGTGGAAAAGGATGTGGCGTTGCCCAGACAACTAGGATGTTGGCTTAGAAGCAGCCATCATTTAAAGAGTGCGTAATAGCTCACTAGTCGAGTGACACTGCGCCGAAAATGTACCGGGGCTAAACATATTACCGAAGCTGTGGATTGTCCTTTGGACAATGGTAGGAGAGCGTTCTAAGGGCGTTGAAGCATGATCGCAAGGACATGTGGAGCGCTTAGAAGTGAGAATGCCGGTGTGAGTAGCGAAAGACGGGTGAGAATCCCGTCCACCGATTGACTAAGGTTTCCAGAGGAAGGCTCGTCCGCTCTGGGTTAGTCGGGTCCTAAGCTGAGGCCGACAGGCGTAGGCGATGGATAACAGGTTGATATTCCTGTACCACCTATAATCGTTTTAATCGATGGGGGGACGCAGTAGGATAGGCGAAGCGTGCGATTGGATTGCACGTCTAAGCAGTAAGGCTGAGTATTAGGCAAATCCGGTACTCATTAAGGCTGAGCTGTGATGGGGAGAAGACATTGTGTCTTCGAGTCGTTGATTTCACACTGCCGAGAAAAGCCTCTAGATAGAAAATAGGTGCCCGTACCGCAAACCGACACAGGTAGTCAAGATGAGAATTCTAAGGTGAGCGAGCGAACTCTCGTTAAGGAACTCGGCAAAATGACCCCGTAACTTCGGGAGAAGGGGTGCTCTTTAGGGTTAACGCCCAGAAGAGCCGCAGTGAATAGGCCCAAGCGACTGTTTATCAAAAACACAGGTCTCTGCTAAACCGTAAGGTGATGTATAGGGGCTGACGCCTGCCCGGTGCTGGAAGGTTAAGAGGAGTGGTTAGCTTCTGCGAAGCTACGAATCGAAGCCCCAGTAAACGGCGGCCGTAACTATAACGGTCCTAAGGTAGCGAAATTCCTTGTCGGGTAAGTTCCGACCCGCACGAAAGGCGTAACGATTTGGGCACTGTCTCAACGAGAGACTCGGTGAAATCATAGTACCTGTGAAGATGCAGGTTACCCGCGACAGGACGGAAAGACCCCGTGGAGCTTTACTGTAGCCTGATATTGAAATTCGGCACAGCTTGTACAGGATAGGTAGGAGCCTTTGAAACGTGAGCGCTAGCTTACGTGGAGGCGCTGGTGGGATACTACCCTAGCTGTGTTGGCTTTCTAACCCGCACCACTTATCGTGGTGGGAGACAGTGTCAGGCGGGCAGTTTGACTGGGGCGGTCGCCTCCTAAAAGGTAACGGAGGCGCTCAAAGGTTCCCTCAGAATGGTTGGAAATCATTCATAGAGTGTAAAGGCATAAGGGAGCTTGACTGCGAGACCTACAAGTCGAGCAGGGTCGAAAGACGGACTTAGTGATCCGGTGGTTCCGCATGGAAGGGCCATCGCTCAACGGATAAAAGCTACCCCGGGGATAACAGGCTTATCTCCCCCAAGAGTTCACATCGACGGGGAGGTTTGGCACCTCGATGTCGGCTCATCGCATCCTGGGGCTGTAGTCGGTCCCAAGGGTTGGGCTGTTCGCCCATTAAAGCGGTACGCGAGCTGGGTTCAGAACGTCGTGAGACAGTTCGGTCCCTATCCGTCGTGGGCGTAGGAAATTTGAGAGGAGCTGTCCTTAGTACGAGAGGACCGGGATGGACATACCTCTGGTGTACCAGTTGTCGTGCCAACGGCATAGCTGGGTAGCTATGTGTGGACGGGATAAGTGCTGAAAGCATCTAAGCATGAAGCCCCCCTCAAGATGAGATTTCCCAACTTCGGTTATAAGATCCCTCAAAGATGATGAGGTTAATAGGTTCGAGGTGGAAGCATGGTGACATGTGGAGCTGACGAATACTAATCGATCGAAGACTTAATCAAAATAAATGTTTTGCGAAGCAAAATCACTTTTACTTACTATCTAGTTTTGAATGTATAATCTACATTCATATGTCTGGTGACTATAGCAAGGAGGTCACACCTGTTCCCATGCCGAACACAGAAGTTAAGCTCCTTAGCGTCGATGGTAGTCGAACTTACGTTCCGCTAGAGTAGAACGTTGCCAGGCAGAAAATGGATGCGATGAGCCGCATTGAGACCGCAAGGTCTCTTTTTTTTATGCCAAATAAAAAAGTAGATACGAAGAAGAATGGCTTGGCGAAGTGAAAACGTTTGAATCCATAACTAGAAGTATAAGTGAAGATATTCAATACGAAGTACTATAAAAAAGTGAACAGCAGCAAGATAGTTTTTAATTATAAGTCATCTTACTGCTGTTTTTTAGACTTTATGCCTAATATATTTTAAATTGAACACAAAAAGGCAATTAATTATTATACAATAGGCAAGCTATTGTATAAGTAACACTAACTTTTGTCAAAGAAGTGTTACTTTATAATTAATGATTTTATTAGAGCATCTACATGTGGTTTTAAGGCATCATCATCTATACCGCCAAATCCTAATATAAATTTAGGTGTTTTTTTATAGTCTTGTTCATCATCAAAATTATAAACTTGTAATTTTAACTTCATTTTATTAGCTCTATTAAGACACTCTTGCAATGTTAATCCATTCTTTACTGTAATTGTAAAATGCATACCTGTTTCAGCACCTTGGATATCAAGTTGATTTTTGTAAGGTTTCAATCTCTTTAAAATATATGTCAGTTTTCTACGATAAATCCTCCTCATTTTATTTAAATGTCTTTCAAAACTACCGGTAGATATGAACGTTGCTATAAGGTCTTGCATATGAACTGGTACAGTATTACCTTCAATGTGATTTTGGGAGTGATATTTTTTCATTATTGAAAATGGTAGAACCATATAAGCAACACGGCAACTAGGAAAAATAGACTTTGAAAATGTACTGATATAAATTACTTTTTCTCCTCTTGAATATAGACCTTGAATCGCTGGAATAGGTTTACCGAAATATCTAAATTCAGAATCATAATCGTCTTCTATAATAAAACGTTCTTCTTTTTCTTGAGCCCATTGAATTAATTGAGTCCGTTTTTTTAAATCCATCACATATCCAGTTGGAAATTGGTGGGAAGGCGTTATATATACTATATTTTTTTTGGATTTTATTACTTCATCGACGTTTATTCCATTATGTTCAACTTCAATTTGTTCATATTCAACTTGCTTTTTATCTAAAATATTTTTGATTGGTGGATAACTAGGTTTTTCAATAATAAACGTAGAAGTAAAAAGTAAATCGACTAGTTGGTTTACTAATTGTTCGGTAGATGAACCAATTATAATTTGACTTGGATCACAAATCACACCCCGATTAGTAAATAAATAAAATGCCAGTTGAAACCGTAAATGTAATTCTCCCTGAAAGTGACCTCTAAGTAAATTGTTTAAATGATTTGTATCATAAAGATCTTTTGAATACTTTCTGAAAAGTTCTATAGGGAAATGTTTCGTGTCTATTTCATCCAAATTAAAAGCATAATCATAAGCTTCATCACTAGCTTTTGGTTTATATATATCATTTAAAAGAGAAGGGATAGGTTGAGTATTCAAGATTGTTAAAGATTCAATTTCAGATACAAAATAACCAGAACGTGGTCTTGAATAAATGTAACCTTCGTCTAATAGAAGTTGGTATGCATGCTCTACAGTTGTTTGACTAATAGATAAATGTTTGCTTAATTGTCTCTTAGAGTAAAATTTATCACCTTCTTTAAATTGTCCTTCTATTATTTGTTTTTTTAATTTTTCATAAAGTTGATGGTATAAAGTGTTTTTCAATTTAATAACTGACCTCCTAAATTTATGTTATTTTGTACCTTTTTAAATATCAGTTTATACATTACAATGAATTTAATCAACTTGAAAAGGGGTTTTATATATAATGAGTAAAATTATTGGATCAGATAGAGTCAAAAGAGGTATGGCAGAAATGCAAAAAGGTGGCGTTATTATGGACGTTGTCAATGCTGAACAAGCAAGAATAGCAGAAGAAGCTGGTGCAGTAGCAGTAATGGCATTAGAACGTGTACCTTCTGATATCAGAGCAGCAGGTGGTGTTGCACGTATGGCAAACCCTAAAATTGTAGAAGAAGTTATGAATGCAGTTTCTATCCCAGTTATGGCAAAAGCACGAATTGGACACATTACGGAAGCAAGAGTTTTAGAAGCAATGGGTGTAGACTACATTGATGAATCAGAAGTTTTGACTCCTGCTGACGAAGAGTATCATTTAAGAAAAGATCAATTTACAGTACCATTTGTTTGTGGTTGCCGTAATTTAGGTGAGGCTGCGCGTAGAATTGGTGAAGGTGCTGCTATGTTACGTACTAAAGGTGAACCTGGTACAGGTAATATTGTAGAAGCTGTAAGACATATGAGACAAGTTAATTCAGAAGTAAGTCGATTAACTGTAATGAATGATGATGAGATTATGACTTTTGCGAAAGATATCGGTGCACCATATGAAATTTTAAAACAAATTAAAGACAATGGTCGTTTACCAGTAGTTAACTTCGCAGCAGGTGGTGTTGCGACACCTCAAGATGCAGCATTAATGATGGAACTAGGTGCTGATGGTGTATTCGTTGGATCAGGTATTTTCAAATCAGAAGATCCGGAAAAATTTGCTAAGGCAATTGTTCAAGCAACAACACATTACCAAGATTATGAATTAATTGGAAGATTAGCAAGTGAATTAGGTACTGCTATGAAAGGGCTAGATATTAACCAATTATCATTAGAAGAACGTATGCAAGAGCGTGGTTGGTAAGATATGAAAATAGGTGTATTAGCATTACAAGGTGCAGTTCGTGAACATATTCGACATATTGAATTAAGTGGTCACGAAGGTGTGGCGATAAAAAAAGTAGAACAATTACAAGATATAGATGGATTGATATTACCGGGTGGTGAATCAACTACATTACGTCGCTTAATGAATTTATATGGTTTTAAAGAAGCTTTACAAAATTCTTCATTACCGATGTTTGGCACGTGTGCAGGTTTAATTGTACTTGCACAAGATATTATCGGTGAAGAAGGATATCTTAATAAGTTAAATATTACAGTTCAACGTAATTCATTTGGTAGACAAGTTGACAGTTTTGAAACAGAATTAGATATTAAAGGGATTGCTACTGATATTGAGGGTGTTTTTATAAGGGCGCCTCATATTGAAAAAGTAGGTCAAGATGTTGATATCTTATGTAAAGTTAATGATAAAATTGTCGCTGTTCAACAAGGCAAATATTTAGGTGTCTCTTTCCATCCTGAATTAACTGATGATTATAGAGTAACTGCGTACTTTATTAATCAAATTGTAGGTAAAGAGTAGTTCTATATCAACCATACAGGTTTTAAAATAATTATTAATTGAATTAATTTTGCAATATAGACCCCCTTCAAGGCTTATTTGGAGGGGGTTACTATACTACCTTTAAAATAACAATTATAAAAATATCCCTTCAAAGTAATGACTTCATAGAGTCTACTTTGAAGGGATAAATAATTTAAAATTGATTTAGTTATTAAATAAAGAATCCAGCAATTGCAGCTGAAATGAATGATACTAGTGTAGCACCGAATAATAGTTTTAATCCAAAACGGGCAACTGTATCACCTTTTTTATCATTAAGTGATTTAATAGCACCTGAGATAATACCAATAGAACTAAAGTTTGCAAATGATACTAAGAATACTGAAGTAACACCTTTGGCATGTTCAGATAAATCGCCAAGTTTTCCTAGTGCTTGCATTGCAACAAATTCATTTGATAACAATTTTGTAGCCATAACTGATCCAGCTTGTACAGCATCTTGCCATGGTACACCCACTAAGAATGCAAATGGTGCAAATACAAATCCAATTAATGTTTGGAAATCCCATGAAATTGCGCCACCAGATACTGTACTAAAGATATTACTTACAATACCATTTAATAGTGCAATGATTGCAATATATCCAATTAACATTGCACCTACTATGACAGCTACTTTGAATCCATCTAAAATGTATTCGCCCAACATTTCAAAAAATGATTGTTGCTTTTCTTCAGTTTCTTCAACAAGTAATTTGTCATCTTCTTCATTAACTTTATATGGATTAATGATTGAAGCAATAATGAATCCACCAAATAAGTTTAATACAACTGCAGTTACAACATATTTAGGTTCAATTAAGGTAAAGTATGCACCAATAATTGAAGCTGATACCGTTGACATTGCTGAAGCTGTTAATGTATAAAGACGTTGCTTAGGTATGTATGGCAATTGTTTTTTAATTGAAATAAATACTTCAGATTGTCCCAAAATGGCTGCCGCAACAGCATTATATGATTCCAAACGACCCATACCATTAATTTTAGAAATCAAGAAGCCTAAAACATTAATGATTAAAGGTAAAATCTTTGTGTATTGTAAAATACCAATAATCGCTGAAATAAACACGATAGGTAATAATACACTAAAGAAGAATGGAGGTTGTTTAGGATTGATATATTGAATACCACCAAAAACAAAGTTAACACCGTCTGCTGCTTTTAATAATAAGTAATTAAAACCGTTTGATATACCACCAATAACTGTGATACCCATTGTAGTTTTAAGTAAAATAAAGGCAAAGACAAGTTGAATAGCAAGCAAAATTCCTACATATTGCCAGCGTATATTTTTCTTATCTGAGCTAAATAAAAACGCAAGTGCTAAAAAGAAGATAATTCCGATAATCCCAATTAGAATATGCATATATTTTTTCATTCCTTTAGTTTTTTCTACAATCTATCATACAATAAAATGGAAGGGCTAACATCATAAATTTTTGAAAATATAAAAACAAATTAATTGAAAAAGGTCAAAATAGGTCATATAATATAGTCAAAGAAGGTCAAAAAGGGGTGATATTTATGCACAATATGTCGGACATCATAGAACAATACATCAAACGATTATTTGAAGAGTCAAACGAAGATGTAGTTGAAATTCAAAGAGCGAACATTGCGCAGCGATTTGATTGCGTACCTTCACAATTGAACTATGTTATCAAAACTCGATTTACTAATGAACATGGTTATGAAATTGAAAGTAAACGTGGTGGCGGTGGATACATTCGCATCACTAAAATTGAAAACAAAGATGCAACAGGTTATATTAATCATTTGCTTCAGTTGATAGGACCTTCTATTTCTCAACAACAAGCTTATTATATTATTGATGGGCTTTTAGATAAATTACTAATAAATGAGCGAGAAGCTAAAATGATTCAAGCAGTTATTGATAGAGAAACACTGTCAATGGATATGGTTTCAAGAGACATTATTAGAGCAAATATTTTAAAACGATTGTTACCAGTTATAAACTATTACTAAATGAAATGAGGTGTTGAAGTGCTCTGTGAAAATTGTCAACTTAATGAAGCGGAATTAAAAATCAAAGTTACAAGTAAAAATAAGACAGAAGAAAAAATGGTGTGTCAAACTTGTGCAGAAGGTCATTATCCATGGAATCAAGCGAATGACCAACCTGATTATCAAGAACATCAAGATGATATTGAAGAAGCATTTGTTGTTAAACAAATTTTACAACATTTAGCAACGAAGCATGGTATTAATTTTCAGGATGTGGCATTTAAAGAAGAAAAACGTTGTCCAACATGTGATATGACATTAAAGGATATCGCACATGTGGGTAAATTTGGTTGCGCTAATTGTTATGCGACATTTAAAGATGACATCATTGATATCGTCCGCAGAGTTCAAGGGGGACAATTTGAACACGTAGGAAAGACACCACATTCTTCACATAAAAAAATTGCATTAAAGAAGAAAATTGAAGAGAAAAACAAATATTTAAAGCAACTTATAGAAGTGCAAGACTTTGAGCAAGCGGCTATTGTCAGAGATGAAATAAAGGCGCTAAAGTCTGAAGGTGAGGTGCAACATGATGACGCATAACATTCACGATAATATCAGCGAATGGATGAGAAACGAAGAAGAAGCGCCGATTGTGATGTCTTCACGAATACGATTAGCGCGCAATTTGGAAAATCATGTGCATCCATTAATGTATGCTTCTGAAAATGATGGCTTTAGGGTAATTAATGAAGTACAAGATGCTTTACCACATTTTCAATTAATGCGACTAGATCAAATGGATCAGCAAAGTAAAATGAAGATGGTTGCTAAACATTTAATTAGCCCAGAGTTAATAAAACAACCTGCAGCAGCAGTGTTAGTAAATAATGATGAATCTTTAAGTGTAATGATAAATGAAGAAGATCATATTCGTATTCAAGCGATGGGGACTAATTCGACGTTGCAAGCGTTATATGATCAGGCTTCAGCAATTGATGATGAATTAGATCGTAACCTTGATATTAGTTATGATGAAAAACTTGGATATTTAACAACATGTCCTACAAATATAGGTACTGGGATGCGAGCAAGTGTGATGCTACATTTACCTGGTTTATCTATTATGAAAAGAATGACTCGAATTGCTCAAACAATTAATAGATTTGGATATACGATTAGAGGTATATATGGTGAAGGATCACAAGTTTATGGGCACACTTATCAGGTTTCTAATCAACTTACACTTGGTAAATCAGAATTAGAAATAATTGAAACATTAACTGAAGTTGTTAATCAAATTATTCATGAAGAAAAACAGATAAGACAAAAATTAGACACTTATAATCAATTAGAAACTCAAGACCGTGTTTTTCGCTCGCTAGGCATTTTACAAAATTGTAGAATGATAACTATGGAAGAGGCTTCTTATAGATTAAGCGAAGTTAAACTTGGTATAGATTTAGATTATATTAAATTACAAAACTTTAAGTTTAATGAATTAATGGTTGGTATACAATCACCATTTTTATTAGATGAAGAAGATGACAAATTTGTGAAAGAAAAACGAGCAGATATACTAAGAGAACACATAAAGTAGGAGGTCATTATATTATGCTATTTGGTAGATTAACTGAACGTGCGCAGCGTGTGTTAGCACATGCTCAAGAAGAAGCAATTCGTTTAAACCATTCAAATATAGGTACAGAACATTTACTATTAGGTTTAATGAAAGAACCTGAAGGAATTGCTGCAAAAGTATTAGAAAGTTTTAACATTACTGAAGATAAAGTAGTAGAAGAAGTTGAAAAGTTAATTGGACATGGTCAAGATCATGTCGGAACTTTGCATTATACACCTAGAGCTAAAAAAGTTATTGAATTATCTATGGATGAGGCTAGAAAGTTACATCATAATTTTGTCGGAACAGAACATATTTTATTAGGTTTAATCCGTGAAAATGAAGGTGTTGCTGCAAGAGTATTTGCAAATCTTGATTTGAATATTACAAAAGCACGTGCGCAAGTTGTAAAAGCTTTAGGAAATCCGGAAATGAGTAATAAAAATGCACAAGCAACTAAAGCCAATAATACGCCTACATTAGATAGTTTAGCGCGTGATTTAACTGTCATTGCTAAAGATGGCACATTAGATCCTGTTATTGGACGTGATAAAGAAATTACACGTGTTATCGAAGTATTAAGTAGACGTACTAAAAATAATCCAGTACTTATTGGAGAACCAGGCGTTGGTAAAACTGCTATCGCTGAAGGATTGGCACAAGCAATTGTGAATAACGAAGTTCCTGAGACGTTAAAAGATAAAAGAGTTATGTCATTAGATATGGGTACTGTTGTTGCAGGTACAAAATATCGCGGTGAGTTTGAAGAACGTTTAAAAAAAGTAATGGAAGAAATCCAACAAGCAGGTAATGTAATTCTATTTATTGATGAATTGCATACTTTAGTTGGTGCTGGTGGCGCAGAAGGTGCAATAGACGCGTCTAATATTCTAAAACCAGCATTAGCTCGCGGTGAATTGCAATGTATTGGTGCTACAACTCTAGATGAATATCGTAAAAACATTGAAAAAGATGCAGCCTTAGAACGTCGATTCCAACCAGTTCAAGTTGATGAACCTTCTGTTGTAGATACAGTAGCAATTTTAAAAGGTTTAAGAGATCGATATGAAGCGCATCACCGTATCAATATTTCAGATGAAGCAATCGAAGCGGCTGTTAAATTAAGTAATAGATATGTTTCAGATCGCTTCTTACCGGACAAAGCAATCGATTTAATTGATGAAGCAAGTTCTAAAGTTAGGCTTAAAAGTCATACGACTCCTAACAATTTAAAAGAAATTGAACAAGAAATTGAAAAAGTGAAAAATGAAAAAGATGCAGCTGTACATGCGCAAGAGTTTGAAAATGCTGCTAATTTACGTGATAAACAAACAAAACTTGAGAAACAATATGAAGAAGCCAAAAATGAATGGAAGAATACTCAAAATGGTATGTCAACGTCCTTATCAGAAGAAGATATTGCAGAAGTCATTGCTGGATGGACAGGCATTCCATTAACTAAAATCAATGAAACAGAATCTGAAAAACTACTTAGTCTTGAAGATACGTTACATGAAAGAGTTATCGGTCAAAAAGATGCAGTTAATTCTATTAGTAAGGCAGTTAGACGTGCACGTGCAGGATTGAAAGATCCAAAACGTCCAATTGGTAGTTTTATATTCCTTGGTCCAACTGGTGTTGGTAAAACAGAATTAGCTCGAGCATTAGCAGAATCAATGTTTGGTGATGATGATGCAATGATTCGTGTAGATATGAGTGAATTTATGGAAAAACACGCTGTGAGCCGTTTAGTTGGCGCACCTCCAGGATATGTTGGACATGATGACGGTGGACAGTTAACTGAGAAAGTTAGACGTAAACCATATTCTGTAATCTTATTCGATGAAATTGAAAAAGCGCATCCTGATGTATTTAATATTTTATTACAAGTTCTTGATGATGGGCATTTAACAGATACGAAAGGTCGCACAGTTGATTTTAGAAATACGATTATAATTATGACTTCAAATGTTGGCGCTCAAGAATTACAAGATCAACGCTTTGCAGGGTTCGGTGGATCAAGTGATGAACAAGATTATGAAACTATTCGCAAAACAATGTTGAAAGAATTGAAAAACTCATTCCGCCCAGAATTTTTAAATCGTGTTGATGATATTATTGTATTCCACAAATTGACAAAAGAAGAATTAAAAGAAATCGTGACAATGATGGTTAATAAATTAACTAATCGATTATCTGAACAAAATATTAATATTGTAGTTACAGATAAAGCAAAAGATAAAATCGCTGAAGAAGGATATGATCCTGAATATGGTGCAAGACCATTGATTAGAGCGATTCAAAAAACTATCGAGGATAATTTAAGTGAATTAATTTTAGATGGCAATAAAATAGAAGGTAAAAAAGTTACGGTGGA
This sequence comes from Staphylococcus argenteus, assembly GCF_000236925.1. Taxonomy (NCBI): domain Bacteria; kingdom Bacillati; phylum Bacillota; class Bacilli; order Caryophanales; family Staphylococcaceae; genus Staphylococcus; species Staphylococcus argenteus. Next base: position 544,001 of record NC_016941.1, read on the forward strand.
TCATGATGGTAAAAAATTCAAATACGACATCGATGAAGAATCTTCTGAAACTATAGAAACATCACAAGCATAATAATAAAGACAGTCTGAAACATTAATTTGTTTTGGACTGTCTTTTTATACGCAGATTAATTAAATAACTATAATCATTAAGTTAGAATAGTGTTTGAAGCTCGAATATTCTAACGATGTTTGTTGACTGATGTTGTATAAACTGAACTATGCAATATAGTAAAATTTATAGGTTATAAAAATATTGCTACTTGATGTAACATTAAGGTATATCAAATTAAAATTATTTTCTACAATATTGTGACAAGTTGAGTTGAATTAATTTAATAAGAAAGTATTAAGATTTTAGTATAGAAAGTCAACTTCTATCAACATTATACAAGTTTATTTTATAATATTCGTAAAAAATAAAACTAATAAAACAGTTTGCCTTAGTACTCATGTTAAAATACAAACAAATGTAACTCACATTTAATTTGTCATAATGAGGTTGTGCGTTTAAAATAGATTTGTTCAAAGGAAAGTGGAGGTGCAATTTTGGCCAAGAAAAAAGTGATTTTTGAATGTATGGCTTGTGGTTATCAATCTCCTAAATGGATGGGAAAATGTCCCAATTGTGGTGCTTGGAATCAAATGGAGGAAATTGTTGAAAAAGCTGCCAATCCAAAGCATGGAGTAAAAACAAAAGAAATAGCTGGTAAAGTACAAAAATTAAATAGTATTAAACATGAAACGACACCTAGAGTATTAACGGATTCTGCAGAATTCAACCGCGTATTAGGTGGCGGTATTGTTAGCGGATCACTGGTCCTGATAGGTGGAGATCCAGGTATTGGTAAGTCAACGTTACTTTTACAAATTTGTGCTTCTTTATCACAAAAGAAAAAAGTGTTATATATTACTGGGGAAGAATCCCTTAATCAAACGAAACTTCGAGCAGAGCGTTTAGATGAAGACTCTAGTGAATTACAAGTATTAGCAGAAACAGATTTAGAAGTTATATATCAGACAGTTAAAGAAGAACAACCAGACTTACTAGTAGTTGATTCTATTCAAACGATTTATCACCCTGAAATTAGTTCGGCACCGGGCTCTGTTTCACAAGTTCGTGAAAGTACACAAAGTTTAATGAACATTGCTAAACAAATGAATATTGCAACTTTTATTGTTGGACATGTAACGAAAGAAGGTCAAATTGCAGGTCCTAGATTATTGGAACATATGGTAGATACAGTGCTTTATTTTGAAGGTGATGAACATCATGCATATCGAATTTTACGTGCTGTTAAAAACCGTTTTGGCTCTACAAATGAAATGGGTATTTTTGAAATGAAACAAAGCGGATTAAAAGGTGTTAATAATCCGTCTGAAATGTTTTTAGAAGAACGTTCTACAAATGTTCCTGGGTCTACAATTGTTGCAACAATGGAAGGTACAAGACCACTTTTAATAGAAGTACAAGCGCTTGTGACACCGACAACATTTAATAATCCGAGAAGAATGGCAACGGGAATTGATCATAATCGACTTAGTTTACTAATGGCTGTTTTAGAAAAGAAAGAAAATTATTTATTACAGCAACAAGATGCTTATATCAAAGTCGCAGGTGGTGTGAAATTAACAGAGCCAGCTGTTGATTTAAGTGTAATTGTGGCTACCGCATCAAGCTTAAAAGATAAAGCAGTTGATGGTTTAGATTGTTACATTGGAGAAGTTGGTTTAACGGGTGAGGTACGTCGCGTATCTCGGATAGAGCAGCGCGTACAAGAAGCTGCAAAGTTAGGCTTCAAACGTGCAATTATTCCTAAAAATAATATTGGCGGATGGACATATCCAGAAGGGATTCAAGTAATTGGCGTAACTTCTGTACATGAAGCACTATCATTCGCTCTACATTCATAAAACATCTAGAAAGGAGGACATTGTGTGAATATCGTTAAACTAATTGTTATTATTATTTACTTAATTATTGGGAGTGCATTAGGAATTATTATTATTCCCGAAATTGCCAATGATCTTGGATTGCAAGACTCAAATTTGTTAAAAAATCATTATGTTGATGGCATAATTGGAAGTATTTTTATTTTCTTAGTCTTTGGAATATTTATTAGACGATTTGCAAATGCTATAAGAGGGTTAGAACATTTTATAATGCGTAGAAGCGCTGTCGAGATATTATTTGCTACAATAGGATTAATCATTGGATTACTTATATCTGTCATGGTTTCATTTATTTTAGAGTCAATTGGTAATTCAATTTTCAATCATTTCATTCCAGTTATAATTACCATACTATTATGCTATTTTGGTTTTCAATTCGGACTTAAAAAACGAGATGAAATGTTAATGTTTTTACCTGAAAATATCGCACGCTCTATGTCTCAGCACACTAAAAGTGCAACACCAAAAATTATCGACACAAGCGCAATTATTGACGGACGAATTTTAGAAGTTATTCGTTGCGGTTTTATCGATGGCAATATATTAATTCCACAAGGTGTGATTAATGAATTGCAAATTGTTGCAGATTCAAATGATAGTGTCAAACGTGAGAAAGGTAAACGAGGGTTGGACATATTAAATGAATTGTATGACTTGGATTATCCAACAAAAGTTATACATCCAACTAAATCACATAGTGATATCGATACGATGTTATTAAAATTGGCCAAACAATATCACGCAAGCATTATTACAACAGATTTTAATTTGAATAAAGTTTGTCATGTACATGGTATAAAAGCATTAAATGTTAATGATCTATCAGAAGCAATTAAACCAAATGTACATCAAGGAGATCAGCTACATATTTTATTAACAAAGATGGGCAAAGAACCTGGTCAAGCTGTTGGATATTTAGATGATGGAACGATGGTTGTTGTTGATAATGCTAAAAATTTAATTGGAAGTCACGTTCATTTAGAAGTAGTGAGTCTATTGCAAACATCTTCAGGAAGAATTGTATTTGCTAAAAAATTAGATGATACTGTCACTTTATAATAGGGTGCTGACTATCATATATTAATAACCTTAAAGCAAATGAATTATCAAACTTTATAAATAGTGCTAAAATATCACTGAAAAACATACATTTGGTGATATGATTGTTTAAAAAATATCAAAGTTATTCTTATAGAAATTAAGACATTAAAAAGCAGAATTAATGATGACATGATTTAACAGTTAAGTCTTAAATTGATTATGCAGTACAATCATACATTTTAAGATAATTAAAATGTAAAAGATAAGTAGTCTTGTTTCTTAAGAATAGCTTTTTTAAAGTGTTGAAAAACACCAAGATTCTATTAAAAATTTAAGCGTATTACCTAGGAAATTATGTTATGATATAACAATGAAATTATTTTAAAAGTCGTGTTAAAAGCGTGGTTTCAAATTTTAACAATAAGACTATAAGAACATTTGTTATTACGGTCGAAGCTAACAAATGAACAAATTAAATGCATGATTATGAAAATAGGAGTGAATATAATGAGTGACCGCATAAGAGTAAGATATGCACCAAGTCCAACTGGATACCTTCATATTGGTAACGCAAGAACTGCGTTATTTAATTACTTATTTGCTAAACATTACAATGGAGATTTCGTTATCCGTATTGAAGATACGGATAAAAAACGTAACCTAGAAGACGGTGAAGCATCACAATTTGATAATTTAAAATGGTTAGGTTTAGATTGGGATGAGTCAGTAGATAAAGATAAAGGATTCGGACCATACCGTCAATCTGAGCGTCAACATATTTATCAACCATTAATAGATCAATTATTAGCGGAAGACAAAGCTTATAAATGTTATATGACTGAAGAAGAGTTGGAAGCTGAACGTGAAGCTCAAATCGCACGTGGTGAAATGCCTCGTTACGGCGGACAGCATGCACATTTGACTGAAGAACAACGTCAACAATTTGAAGCTGAAGGACGTCAGCCTTCTATACGTTTCCGAGTACCTCAAAATCAAACTTTTGCATTTGATGATATGGTTAAAGGAAATATTTCATTTGATTCAAATGGTATTGGAGACTGGGTAATCGTTAAAAAAGACGGAATACCAACATATAACTTCGCGGTAGCTATTGATGATCACTATATGGAAATTTCAGATGTCATTCGTGGCGATGATCATATTTCTAATACACCTAAACAAATCATGATTTATGAAGCATTTGGATGGGAACCACCTCGTTTTGGTCATATGTCTTTAATTGTAAATGAAGAACGTAAAAAGTTAAGTAAGCGTGATGGACAAATTTTACAATTTATTGAGCAGTATCGTGATTTAGGCTATTTACCAGAAGCATTATTTAATTTTATTGCGTTATTAGGATGGTCTCCAGAAGGCGAAGAAGAAATCTTCTCAAAAGATGAGTTTATCAAAATCTTTGATGAAAAGCGTTTATCAAAATCACCAGCATTTTTCGATAAGCAAAAATTGGCTTGGGTAAATAATCAATATATGAAACAAAAAGATACTGAAACAGTATTCCAATTAGCATTACCAGACTTAGTTAAAGCAAATTTAATACCTGAAAATCCATCTGAAGAAGATTTAGAATGGGGACGTAAGCTTATAGGTCTTTATCAAAAAGAAATGAGCTATGCAGGTGAAATTGTACCTTTATCAGAAATGTTCTTTAAAGAAATGCCGGCGTTAGGTGAAGAAGAGCAACAAGTAATTGATGGCGAACAAGTTCCAGAATTAATGACTCACTTATATAGTAAACTAGAAGCGCTTGAACCATTTGAAGCGGCAGAAATTAAAAAGACAATTAAAGAAGTTCAAAAAGAAACAGGTATTAAAGGTAAACAATTATTTATGCCTATTCGTGTTGCTGTAACTGGTCAAATGCATGGACCTGAATTACCTAATACTATTGAAGTACTTGGTAAAGAAAAAGTATTGAATCGTCTAAAACAGTACATTTAAGCATTAAATAAAATTGAAGTAGCATATACTTGAATTTTAAGACGTAAGCGCCTATGATAAAGTTGTATTAACAAATTACAACATAAAGATTGAAAGTTTTAATAAAGTTGAAGGATTAGTAATTAAATTTTTACGATTCAGAGAGTGTACGGTTGCTGAGAGTACAACGTAAAATTAATGAATGCACCTTCGTATACTTAACTAAATATATAATGAGAGTAATTGGTATTTTAAAGAAGATGTTTGCAAACATTGCAACTTTGTTAATCTTTTAAGGTGCCGTTTACTGAATTCAGAGTGGAACCGTGCGGAAGCGCCTCTAACATTACAAATTGAATGTTAGTGGCGTTTTTTTAATCATTTAAATTAAAGATAAGTTAATTATATATTTACGTAGTTCAATCATTGAGGAGGAAATGATCTTGTTAAAAAGAATGAGAGACGACATAAAAATGGTATTTGAGCAGGATCCAGCGGCACGTTCAACAATAGAAATCATTACAACATATGCCGGGTTACATGCAGTATGGAGTCATTTGATTGCACATAAATTATACAATCAAAAAAAATATGTTGCAGCACGCGCAATATCTCAAATTTCAAGATTTTTTACAGGTATAGAAATTCATCCAGGAGCCAAAATTGGTAAACGTCTATTTATTGATCACGGTATGGGCGTAGTGATTGGTGAAACATGCACAATCGGTGATAATGTAACAATTTATCAAGGCGTTACACTTGGCGGTACAGGGAAAGAAAAAGGGAAAAGACATCCGGATATCGGAGATAATGTTTTAATCGCAGCAGGGGCTAAAGTTTTAGGGAATATAAAAATAAATTCAAATGTAAATATTGGTGCAAATTCAGTAGTTTTACAATCTGTACCAAGTTATTCAACAGTCGTTGGTATACCAGGACATATTGTTAAGCAAGATGGTGTTAGAGTCGGCAAAACATTCGACCACCGTAACCTACCAGATCCAATTTATGAACAAATTAAGCATTTAGAACGACAACTTGAAAAGACTAGGAATGGAGAGATTCAAGATGATTACATTATATAATACACTTACGCGTCAAAAGGAAGTGTTCAAACCAATAGAACCAGGGAAAGTAAAAATGTATGTGTGTGGTCCGACCGTATATAACTATATCCACATAGGGAATGCGAGACCAGCTATTAACTATGACGTAGTAAGACGCTACTTTGAATATCAAGGTTACGATGTAGAATATGTATCTAACTTTACGGACATAGACGATAAATTAATTAAACGTTCTCAAGAATTAAACCAATCAGTTCCTGAAATAGCAGAAAAATACATTGCTGCATTTCACGAAGATGTTGGTGCTTTAAATGTTAAGAAAGCTACATCGAATCCACGTGTTATGGATCATATGGATGACATTATCAAGTTTATTAAAGATTTAGTTGATCAAGGATATGCTTATGAAAGCGGTGGTGATGTTTACTTTAGAACGCGTAAATTTGACGGTTATGGTAAATTAAGTCATCAATCAATTGATGATTTAAAAGTTGGTGCGCGTATAGATGCAGGTGAATATAAGGAAGATGCATTGGACTTTACATTGTGGAAAAAAGCTAAGCCAGGTGAGATAAGCTGGGATAGCCCGTTTGGCGAAGGTCGTCCAGGGTGGCATATTGAATGTTCAGTTATGGCATTTCATGAACTAGGTGCAACGATAGATATTCATGCAGGTGGTTCGGATTTACAGTTTCCACATCATGAAAATGAAATTGCGCAATCTGAAGCACATAATCATGCGCCATTTGCTAATTATTGGATGCATAACGGTTTTATTAATATTGATAATGAAAAAATGAGTAAATCATTAGGGAACTTTATATTAGTACACGACATTATTAAAGAAGTAGATCCAGATGTACTAAGATTCTTTATGATCAGTGTACATTATAGAAGTCCGATTAATTACAATTTAGAATTAGTAGAATCAGCTCGTAGTGGACTTGAGCGTATTCGTAATAGCTATCAGTTAATCGAAGAGCGCGCAGAAATTGCTACTAATATTGAAAATCAACAATCTTATATTGAACAAATTGATACAATTTTAAATCGTTTTGAAACAGTTATGAATGATGATTTTAATACGGCTAATGCCATTACAGCGTGGTACGATTTAGCGAAATTAGCAAATAAATATGTACTTGAGAATACGACATCAACGGAAGTTATAGATAAATTTAAAGCGGTGTATCAAATTTTTAGTGATGTGTTAGGCGTTCCTTTGAAATCTAAAAATGCAGATGAATTATTAGATGAAGATGTTGAAAAACTAATCGAAGAACGTAATGAAGCAAGAAAAAATAAAGATTTTGCAAGAGCTGATGAAATCCGAGATATGTTGAAAGAGCAAAATATTATTTTAGAAGACACACCTCAAGGGGTTAGATTTAAACGTGGATAACCAACAAGATTATCAAATAAAGTTATTAAATCCATTAACTCTAGCATATATGGGAGACGCAGTTTTAGATCAATATGTACGTAACTATATTGTTATGAAACTTAAAAGTAAGCCGAATAAATTACATCAAATGTCAAAAAAATATGTATCTGCAAAAAGCCAAGCTCAGACGCTAGAACTTCTAATTGAACATAAATGGTTTACAGAAGAAGAAATGGCGATTTTAAAGCGAGGACGTAATGCGAAAAGTCATACTAAAGCAAAGAATACCGATGTTCAAACTTATCGTAAAAGTTCTGCATTGGAAGCTGTTATCGGTTTCCTTTATTTGGATAAGAGAGAAGAACGATTAGAAGCATTATTAAATAAAATTATAACCATAGTTAATGAAAGGTAGTGGCGACATGGAAGATACAGTTATTGTTGGTAGGCATGCTGTCAGAGAAGCAATTATTACTGGACACCCTATAAATAAAATATTGATTCAAGAAGGTATAAAAAAACAACAAATCAATGAAATTTTAAAAAATGCGAAAGATCAAAAAATCATTGTCCAAACAGTGCCAAAATCTAAATTAGATTTTTTAGCAAATGCACCTCACCAGGGTGTAGCAGCCCTCATTGCACCATATGAATATGCAGATTTTGGACAATTTTTAAAACAGCAAAAAGAAAAAGATGGTTTATCGACAGTACTTATATTAGATGGATTAGAAGATCCACACAATTTAGGATCAATTTTAAGAACTGCAGATGCAACAGGTGTTGATGGTGTGATTATACCTAAACGACGATCAGTTACTTTGACGCAAACTGTTGCTAAAGCATCAACTGGCGCTATAGAACATATTCCTGTGATACGTGTAACAAATTTAGCTAAGACAATTGATGAACTTAAAGAAAATGGTTTTTGGGTAGCAGGTACAGAAGCAAATAATGCTACGGACTATAGAAATCTTGAAGCGGATATGTCATTAGCAATTGTCATTGGTAGTGAAGGGCAAGGTATGAGCCGCCTAGTAAGTGATAAATGTGACTTCTACATTAAAATACCAATGGTAGGACATGTAAACAGTCTAAATGCGTCAGTTGCAGCCAGTTTAATGATGTACGAAGTGTTTCGTAAAAGACATGACGTTGGAGAAATATAATGAAGGAACGTTACTTAATCATTGATGGGTATAATATGATTGGTCAATCACCAACATTAAGCGCTATTGCAAAAGAAAATTTGGAAGAAGCACGGTTACAATTAATTGATGCAATTGCAAACTATAATGCAGTTATTTCAGATGAAATTATTTGTGTTTTCGATGCTTATGAACAATCTGGTATTGAGAGAGAATATATGTACCATGGTGTTAAAACGATTTTCACAAAGGAAAAAGAGACTGCGGATAGTTTCATTGAAAGATATGTGTATGAACTTTATGACAAGCACACAAAACACATTACAGTTGTTACTAGTGATATGAGTGAGCAACATGCAATTTTCGGATCGGGTGCATATCGAATTTCTTCAAGAGAAATGTGGAGAGATTTGAAAGAAAATGAAATTGATGTAAGTAAATCGTTAGATGATATTAGTGAAAATAAGCCAAGAACTAGAATTCCGCTTTCTTCTGAGATACTTGCAGAATTCGAAAAAATTCGACGAGGACATCATAAAAAGTAAGATTATTGTCACCTTGAAAATCTAAATGAAACAGTATTAAACTAACCATAATCTTAAGGTAGAAGGGGTTAGTTTAATTTTTGAAAAGATGTATATCAGTACATAATAATGTTGGAAAACACAGCAATATAGTTGACGATAATGAATTTGAAAAGTTAATTACAGATTTGAAACCATTAATCATTCGACGTATGAAAAGGTTTGGTTTTAAATACCATGATTTGGAAGATTTATATCAAGAGATACTAATAAAGATATATAGGGCAACTAAAACATTCGATTTTAAAGGTGAGCAACCATTCGTGAATTATGTTCAATGTTTAATCACTTCAGTTAAATACGATTACCTAAGGAAGTGTTTAGCATCTTCTAGAAGAATGGATAGTTTAGTAAATGAATATAAAGTTATATATCCTTGTGCATTAAAGTATCATGACATTGAAAGAAACTATTTAAATAAACTGAATGTCAGAGAGTTGATTTGTCAATTTAAATATTTAAGTGCATTTGAAAAAGAAGTAATGTATTTTATATGCGACCAATATAAACCAAGAGAGATTGCCCAATTGATGAATGTTAAAGAAAAAACTATTTATAATGCAATTCAACGGTGTAAAAGTAAAATAAGACAGCATTTTAAAATGTATTAAAATTCAGTACAGTAAAAGGGTTAAATAAGCGCGCGATTGTTCTTGGATAGTTTGACATTTGTTATAAATTTTATGTATAGTATACTGGTATTATAATGAATAAAGGTGAAGTATTGTGAGGAAAATACCTTTAAATTGTGAGGTTTGTGGCAATAGAAATTACAATGTTCCTAAGCAAGAAGGCTCGGCAACAAGATTAACTTTAAAGAAATATTGTCCGAAATGTAACGCGCACACAATTCATAAAGAATCGAAATAAATACATTCAAAATAATACTTTGAAAATATGTTCAAAGGATTTGGAGGTTGAACAGATGGCTAAAAAAGAAAGTTTCTTTAAAGGCGTTAAGTCTGAAATGGAAAAAACAAGTTGGCCGACGAAAGAAGAGCTATTTAAATATACTGTAATTGTAGTCTCTACTGTTATATTCTTCTTAGTCTTTTTCTATGCCTTAGATTTAGGGATTACAGCATTGAAAAATTTATTATTTGGTTAGAGGAGTGAAGACATGTCTGAAGAAGTTGGCGCAAAGCGTTGGTATGCAGTGCATACATATTCTGGATATGAAAACAAAGTTAAAAAGAATTTAGAAAAAAGAGTAGAATCTATGAATATGACTGAACAAATCTTTAGAGTAGTCATACCGGAAGAAGAAGAAACTCAAGTAAAAGATGGTAAAGCTAAAACAACGGTTAAGAAAACATTTCCTGGCTATGTTTTAGTGGAATTAATAATGACGGACGAATCTTGGTATGTAGTTAGAAATACGCCAGGTGTTACTGGGTTTGTTGGATCTGCTGGTGCAGGATCAAAACCAAATCCATTATTGCCAGATGAAGTACGTTTTATTCTAAAACAAATGGGACTTAAAGAAAAAACAATCGATGTAGAACTCGAAGTTGGTGAACAAGTCCGTATTAAATCTGGTCCGTTTGCAAATCAAGTTGGTGAAGTTCAAGAAATTGAAACAGATAAGTTTAAGTTAACAGTTTTAGTAGATATGTTTGGACGTGAAACACCAGTTGAAGTTGAATTTGACCAAATTGAAAAGCTTTAATTTAATATTAAAGTAATTAAACTAACCAAAAGATAAAAAAGAGTATTGATTTTTTAATTAGAAAAGTGTTAAAATTATGTGGTCGCGCTTTTAGAGCGCCCATTTCGTCACGAAATGTTAAGAGTGGGAGGGCAAAACTGAGCCCTGTGACCACATCACGATATCAAGGAGGTGCACATCGTGGCTAAAAAAGTAGATAAAGTTGTTAAATTACAAATTCCTGCAGGTAAAGCGAATCCAGCACCACCAGTTGGTCCAGCATTAGGTCAAGCAGGTGTGAACATCATGGGATTCTGTAAAGAGTTCAATGCACGTACTCAAGATCAAGCAGGTTTAATTATTCCGGTAGAAATCAGTGTTTATGAAGATCGTTCATTTACATTCATTACAAAAACTCCACCGGCTCCAGTATTACTTAAAAAAGCGGCTGGTATTGAAAAAGGTTCTGGTGAACCAAACAAAACTAAAGTTGCTACAGTAACTAAAGATCAAGTACGCGAAATTGCTAACAGCAAAATGCAAGACTTAAACGCTGCAGACGAAGAAGCAGCTATGCGTATTATCGAAGGTACTGCACGTAGTATGGGTATCGTTGTAGAATAATAATTCGAATATTAAATTTGATTAAAAGATTTAAACGATGAAGCAGATAACAGAGATAATAATGATGAATTATAAATATAATCTGTATGACTAGATTAATGATTGATTTATTCATAAGATTAGTTCTTCTGTTGTCTGCTCTTAACTTGCATCAAGCAAGTAATGTGGGAGGAAATTCCGCTAAAACCACTAAAGGAGGAACTATAAATGGCTAAAAAAGGTAAAAAGTATCAAGAAGCAGCTAGTAAAGTTGACCGTACTCAGCACTACAGTGTTGAAGAAGCAATTAAATTAGCTAAAGAAACAAGCATTGCTAACTTTGACGCTTCTGTTGAAGTTGCATTCCGTTTAGGAATTGATACACGTAAAAATGACCAACAAATCCGTGGTGCAGTAGTGCTACCAAACGGAACTGGTAAATCACAAAGTGTATTAGTATTCGCTAAAGGCGACAAAATTGCTGAAGCTGAGGCAGCAGGTGCTGACTTCGTAGGTGAAGCAGAATACGTTCAAAAAATCCAACAAGGTTGGTTTGACTTCGATGTAGTAGTTGCTACACCAGACATGATGGGTGAAGTTGGTAAATTAGGTCGTGTATTAGGACCTAAAGGTTTAATGCCAAACCCTAAAACTGGAACTGTAACAATGGATGTTAAAAAAGCTGTTGAAGAAATCAAAGCTGGTAAAGTAGAATACCGCGCTGAAAAAGCTGGTATCGTACATGCATCAATTGGTAAAGTTTCATTCACTGATGAGCAATTAATCGAAAACTTCAATACTTTACAAGATGTATTAGCTAAAGCTAAACCATCATCTGCTAAAGGTACTTACTTCAAATCTGTTGCTGTAACTACAACAATGGGTCCTGGAGTTAAAATTGATACTGCAAGTTTTAAATAATAAATGAGATAAATGATTACAGGCTGAAAGAAATTACTTTCAGTCTGTAAAAATATATTGACAATGAGTGGTTTACAAGTTATATTACTTATTGTGATTATTTTACCTAAGACAGTAGGAGTTATTTATAACTTAAAATTTATCCTACCGAGGCTAAAATTGACTTGAACGTGATGATTAATGATCTTTCAAGCACTTTTTGCCGTAGGTAGAAAGTGCTTTTTTTATTAATTTTAAAAAAAGCACCAAAAATTTAAATGGAGGTGTCTGAATGTCTGCTATCATTGAAGCTAAAAAACAATTAGTTGATGAAATTGCTGAGGTACTATCAAATTCAGTTTCAACAGTAATCGTTGACTATCGTGGGTTAACAGTAGCTGAAGTTACTGACTTACGTTCACAATTACGTGAAGCTGGTGTTGAGTATAAAGTGTACAAAAACACTATGGTACGTCGTGCAGCTGAAAAAGCTGGTATCGAAGGCTTAGATGAATTCTTAACAGGTCCAACTGCTATTGCAACTTCTAGTGAAGATGCTGTAGCTGCAGCGAAAGTAATTTCTGGATTTGCTAAAGATCATGAAGCATTAGAAATTAAATCAGGCGTTATGGAAGGCAATGTTATTACAGCAGAAGAAGTTAAAACTGTTGGTTCATTACCTTCACACGATGGTCTTGTATCTATGCTTTTATCAGTATTACAAGCTCCTGTACGCAACTTCGCTTATGCGGTTAAAGCTATTGGAGAACAAAAAGAAGAAAGCGCTGAATAATTTTTAGCGTAAAAAAACTTAAAAATAATGGAGGAATTATAAAATGGCTAATCATGAACAAATCATTGAAGCGATTAAAGAAATGTCAGTATTAGAATTAAACGACTTAGTAAAAGCAATTGAAGAAGAATTTGGTGTAACTGCAGCTGCTCCAGTAGCAGTAGCAGGTGCAGCTGGTGGCGCTGACGCTGCAGCTGAAAAAACTGAATTTGACGTTGAGTTAACTTCAGCTGGTTCATCTAAAATCAAAGTTGTTAAAGCTGTTAAAGAAGCAACTGGCTTAGGATTAAAAGATGCTAAAGAATTAGTAGACGGAGCTCCTAAAGTAATCAAAGAAGCTTTACCTAAAGAAGAAGCTGAAAAACTTAAAGAACAATTAGAAGAAGTTGGAGCTACTGTAGAATTAAAATAATTCTAGTATCTTAAACTTAATAGTCAAAGTTTTATAACAACCATAGCCAATGTGGATGATTGTTATAATGAAATGATTCTTTGAGAAATTAAAACCCCGTTATTTTGATAACGGGGTTTTATTCATGTAAACACGTAATGTAATGTTATAATAATGACGAGTTACAAAATGAAGATGAGGTGGAATAATGAGTCATTACTATGATGAAGATCCGAGTGTAAGTAGCAATGAACAACAAATCCAATATCAAGTGAATCATCATCTTATCCATTTAATTACTGACAATGGCGTTTTTTCAAAAGATCGAGTAGACTACGGCTCAGACGTTCTCATTAAAACTTTTTTAAAAGCGCACCCGCCTGGACCAAGCAAAAGAATAGCTGATGTTGGTTGTGGATATGGTCCTATAGGTTTGATGATTGCAAAAGTATCTCCACACCATACGATTACTATGCTTGATGTAAATCACAGGGCACTTACTTTAGTTGAAAAAAACAAAAAATTAAATGATATTGAGAATGTGATTGTAAAAGAAAGTAATGCTTTAACTGCGGTAGAAAATGAAAGTTTAGACTTTGTATTGACTAATCCACCGATAAGGGCAGGTAAAGAGACTGTACATCGTATTTTCGAACAAGCATTTTATAAATTGGATGCAAATGGAGAACTATTTGTTGTGATACAAAAAAAACAAGGCATGCCATCTGCAAAGAAAAAAATGGAAGCACTTTTTGGAAATGTAGAGGTACTGAATAAAGATAAAGGATATTATATTCTAAGAAGTATAAAAGCTTGAAAAGAATTCGATATTCTGTTATAGTTATATAATGTAAAAATTTATGTTCAATAAGTGTGTACTTTTACGTTAAATAGATAAGTTAATTAGGAATGAATATAGAATCGAAAATGGTGTCATCATTAGTGTTGCCGTTTTCTTTTTGTCTTTTTATTAATATGCTTATGTTATTTAGCTAAAAGCGGATCACATAATTTTTGAGGGGTGAATCTGTTTGGCAGGTCAAGTTGTCCAATATGGAAGACATCGTAAACGTAGAAACTACGCGAGAATTTCAGAAGTATTAGAATTACCAAACTTAATAGAAATTCAAACTAAATCTTACGAGTGGTTCCTTAGAGAAGGTTTAATCGAAATGTTTAGAGACATTTCGCCAATTGAAGACTTTACTGGTAATTTATCATTAGAATTTGTGGATTACCGTTTAGGAGAACCAAAATATGATTTAGAAGAATCTAAAAACCGTGACGCTACTTATGCTGCACCTCTTCGTGTAAAAGTGCGTCTAATAATTAAAGAAACTGGTGAAGTTAAAGAGCAAGAAGTTTTCATGGGTGATTTCCCATTAATGACTGATACTGGTACGTTCGTAATCAATGGTGCTGAACGTGTAATCGTATCTCAATTAGTTCGTTCACCATCCGTTTATTTTAATGAAAAAATCGACAAAAATGGTCGCGAAAACTATGATGCAACAATAATTCCTAACCGTGGTGCATGGTTAGAATATGAAACAGACGCAAAAGATGTAGTCTATGTTCGTATCGATAGAACACGTAAATTACCTTTAACAGTATTATTACGTGCATTAGGTTTTTCAAGTGATCAAGAAATTGTTGACCTTTTAGGTGACAATGAATATTTACGTAATACTTTAGAGAAAGATAGCACTGAAAACACTGAACAAGCGTTATTAGAAATCTATGAACGTTTACGTCCAGGTGAACCACCAACGGTTGAAAATGCTAAGAGTCTATTGTATTCACGTTTCTTCGACCCAAAACGCTATGATTTAGCAAGCGTAGGTCGTTATAAAACAAACAAAAAATTACATTTAAAACATCGTTTGTTCAATCAAAAATTAGCTGAGCCAATTGTTAATACTGAAACTGGAGAAATTGTTGTTGAAGAAGGTACGGTACTTGATCGTCGCAAACTAGATGAAATCATGGATGTTCTTGAATCAAACGCAAACAGTGAAGTGTTTGAATTACATGGTAGTGTTATTGATGAACCTGTTGAAATTCAATCTATCAAAGTTTATGTACCTAATGATGATGAAGGTCGTACTACAACAGTTATTGGTAATGCTTTCCCTGATTCGGAAGTTAAATGTATTACGCCAGCAGATATTATCGCTTCAATGAGTTATTTCTTTAACTTATTAAGTGGTATTGGATATACAGATGATATCGACCATTTAGGTAACCGTCGATTACGTTCAGTTGGGGAATTATTACAAAACCAATTCCGTATCGGTTTATCAAGAATGGAAAGAGTTGTACGTGAAAGAATGTCAATTCAAGACACAGAATCTATCACACCTCAACAATTAATTAATATTCGTCCTGTAATTGCATCTATTAAAGAATTCTTTGGTAGCTCTCAATTATCACAATTCATGGACCAAGCTAACCCATTAGCTGAGTTAACGCATAAACGTCGTCTATCAGCTTTAGGACCGGGTGGTTTAACACGTGAACGTGCTCAAATGGAAGTACGTGACGTTCACTATTCTCACTATGGTCGTATGTGTCCAATTGAAACACCTGAGGGACCAAACATTGGTTTAATTAACTCATTGTCTAGTTACGCACGTGTAAATGAATTTGGATTCATTGAAACACCATACCGTAAAGTAGACTTAGATACGCATGCAATTACTGATCAAATTGACTATTTAACTGCTGACGAAGAAGATAGCTATGTGGTAGCACAAGCGAACTCTAAATTAGATGAAAATGGTCGTTTCATGGATGATGAAGTAGTTTGTCGTTTCCGTGGTAACAATACAGTTATGGCTAAAGAAAAAATGGATTACATGGATGTATCTCCTAAACAGGTAGTTTCAGCAGCGACTGCATGTATTCCATTCTTAGAAAACGATGACTCTAACCGTGCATTGATGGGTGCGAACATGCAACGTCAAGCAGTACCTTTGATGAATCCAGAAGCACCTTTTGTTGGTACTGGTATGGAACACGTTGCAGCACGTGACTCTGGTGCAGCTATTACAGCTAAGCATAGAGGCCGTGTCGAACATGTTGAATCTAATGAAATCCTTGTACGTCGTCTTGTTGAAGAAAATGGCGTTGAACATGAAGGTGAATTAGATCGTTATCCTTTGGCTAAATTTAAACGTTCAAACTCAGGTACATGTTACAACCAACGTCCAATCGTTGCTGTTGGAGATGTTGTTGAGTACAACGAAATCTTAGCAGATGGCCCATCTATGGAATTAGGTGAAATGGCATTAGGAAGAAACGTTGTTATCGGTTTCATGACTTGGGATGGTTATAACTATGAGGATGCCGTAATCATGAGTGAAAGACTTGTAAAAGATGATGTATATACATCTATTCATATCGAAGAATATGAATCAGAAGCTCGTGACACTAAGTTAGGACCTGAAGAAATCACAAGAGATATTCCTAATGTTTCTGAAAGTGCACTTAAAAACTTGGATGATCGTGGTATCGTTTATGTTGGTGCAGAAGTTAAAGATGGAGATATTTTAGTTGGTAAAGTAACGCCTAAAGGTGTGACTGAATTAACTGCTGAAGAAAGATTACTACATGCAATCTTTGGTGAAAAAGCACGTGAAGTTAGAGATACTTCATTACGTGTTCCTCACGGTGCTGGTGGTATCGTTCTTGATGTAAAAGTGTTTAATCGTGAAGAGGGTGATGATACGTTATCACCTGGTGTAAACCAATTAGTACGCGTATACATCGTTCAAAAACGTAAAATTCATGTTGGTGACAAAATGTGTGGTCGACATGGTAACAAAGGTGTAATCTCTAAGATTGTTCCTGAAGAAGACATGCCTTACTTACCAGATGGGCGTCCAATTGATATCATGTTAAACCCACTTGGTGTACCATCTCGTATGAATATCGGACAAGTATTAGAGCTACACTTAGGTATGGCTGCTAAAAATCTTGGTATTCATGTTGCATCACCTGTATTCGATGGTGCCAACGATGACGACGTATGGTCAACGATTGAAGAAGCTGGTATGGCTCGTGATGGTAAAACTGTACTTTATGATGGACGTACAGGTGAGCCTTTTGACAATCGTATTTCAGTAGGTGTTATGTACATGTTGAAACTTGCGCACATGGTTGATGATAAATTACATGCACGTTCAACAGGACCATACTCATTAGTTACACAACAACCACTTGGTGGTAAAGCACAATTCGGTGGACAACGTTTCGGTGAGATGGAGGTATGGGCACTTGAGGCATATGGTGCTGCATACACATTACAAGAAATCTTAACTTATAAATCTGATGATACAGTAGGACGTGTGAAAACATACGAAGCTATTGTTAAAGGTGAAAATATCTCTAGACCAAGTGTTCCAGAATCATTCCGAGTATTGATGAAAGAATTACAAAGTTTAGGATTAGATGTAAAAGTTATGGATGAACAAGATAATGAAATCGAAATGACAGACGTTGACGACGATGATGTTGTAGAACGTAAAGTAGATTTACAACAAAACGATGCTCCTGAAACACAAAAAGAAGTTACTGATTAATACGCAATTTACAAAATTCGGCAACAAAGATACTAAACTGAATAATATAAATGATTCAGTTTAGTACTTTTAGCCATTTTAAATAAATGCAAATCAATCAAATAGCACAGCTAATCTAAATTGAAGGAGGTAGGCTCCTTGATTGATGTAAATAATTTCCATTATATGAAAATAGGCTTAGCTTCACCTGAAAAAATCCGCTCATGGTCATTTGGTGAGGTTAAAAAACCTGAAACAATCAACTACCGTACATTAAAACCTGAAAAAGATGGTCTATTCTGTGAAAGAATTTTCGGACCTACAAAAGACTGGGAATGTAGTTGTGGTAAATACAAACGTGTTCGCTACAAAGGCATGGTCTGTGACAGATGTGGTGTTGAAGTAACTAAATCTAAAGTACGTCGTGAAAGAATGGGACACATTGAACTTGCTGCTCCAGTTTCACACATTTGGTATTTCAAAGGGATTCCAAGTCGTATGGGATTGTTGCTTGATATGTCACCAAGAGCATTAGAAGAAGTTATTTACTTTGCTTCTTATGTTGTTGTAGATCCAGGTCCAACTGGCTTAGAAAAGAAAACTTTATTATCTGAAGCTGAATTCAGAGAATACTATGATAAATACCCTGGTCAATTTGTTGCTAAAATGGGTGCAGAAGGTATCAAAGATTTACTTGAAGAGATTGATCTAGACGAAGAACTTAAATTATTGCGTGACGAGTTAGAATCAGCTACTGGACAAAGACTTACTCGTGCAATTAAACGTTTAGAAGTTGTTGAATCATTCCGTAACTCAGGTAATAAACCTTCATGGATGATTTTAGACGTACTTCCAATCATCCCGCCAGAAATTCGTCCAATGGTTCAATTAGATGGAGGACGTTTCGCAACAAGTGACTTAAATGATTTATACCGTCGTGTAATAAACCGAAATAATCGTTTAAAACGTTTATTAGATTTAGGTGCACCTGGTATTATCGTTCAAAATGAAAAACGTATGTTACAAGAAGCAGTTGATGCTTTAATTGACAATGGTCGTCGTGGACGTCCAGTTACTGGTCCAGGTAACCGTCCGTTGAAATCTTTATCACATATGTTAAAAGGTAAACAAGGTCGTTTCCGTCAAAACTTACTTGGTAAGCGTGTTGACTATTCAGGTCGTTCGGTTATCGCTGTAGGTCCAAGCTTAAAAATGTATCAATGTGGTTTACCTAAAGAAATGGCACTTGAGCTATTTAAACCTTTTGTTATGAAAGAATTAGTTCAACGTGAAATTGCTACTAACATTAAAAATGCTAAGAGTAAAATCGAACGCATGGATGACGAAGTATGGGATGTTTTAGAAGAAGTGATTAGAGAACACCCAGTTTTACTTAACCGTGCGCCAACACTTCACAGATTAGGTATTCAAGCATTTGAACCGACATTAGTTGAAGGTCGTGCAATTCGTCTTCATCCACTTGTAACAACAGCTTATAATGCTGACTTTGATGGTGACCAAATGGCTGTTCACGTTCCGTTATCAAAAGAAGCTCAAGCTGAAGCAAGAATGTTAATGTTAGCTGCACAAAACATCTTGAATCCTAAAGATGGTAAACCAGTAGTAACACCATCTCAGGATATGGTACTTGGTAACTATTACCTTACTTTAGAAAGAAAAGATGCAGTAAATACAGGTGCAATCTTTAATAATACAAATGAAGTATTAAAAGCATATGCAAATGGATTTGTTCATTTACACACAAGAATTGGTGTACATGCAAGCTCATTTAACAATCCTACATTTACTGAAGAACAAAACAAAAAGATTCTTGCTACTTCAGTAGGTAAAATTATTTTCAATGAAATTATTCCAGATTCATTCGCTTATATAAATGAACCTACGCAAGAAAACTTAGAAAGAAAAACACCTGATAGATATTTCATCGATCCTACGACATTAGGAGAAGGTGGCTTAAAAGAATACTTTGACAAAGAAGAGTTAATTGAACCATTCAATAAAAAATTCTTAGGTAATATCATTGCCGAAGTATTCAATAGATTTAGTATCACTGATACATCAATGATGTTAGACCGTATGAAAGACTTAGGTTTCAAATTCTCATCTAAAGCTGGTATTACAGTAGGTGTTGCTGATATCGTTGTATTACCTGATAAGCAACAAATCCTTGATGAACATGAAAAACTAGTCGACAGAATTACAAAACAATTCAATCGTGGTTTAATCACTGAAGAAGAAAGATATAATGCAGTTGTTGAAATTTGGACAGATGCAAAAGATCAAATACAAGGTGAATTGATGCAATCACTTGATAAAACAAACCCAATCTTCATGATGAGTGATTCAGGTGCCCGTGGTAACGCTTCTAACTTTACACAATTAGCTGGTATGCGTGGTTTAATGGCTGCGCCATCAGGTAAAATTATCGAGTTACCAATTACATCTTCATTCCGTGAAGGTTTAACAGTACTTGAGTACTTCATCTCAACTCACGGTGCGCGTAAAGGTCTTGCCGATACAGCACTTAAAACAGCTGACTCAGGATATCTTACTCGTCGTCTTGTTGACGTGGCACAAGATGTTATTGTTCGTGAAGAAGACTGTGGTACAGATAGAGGTTTATTAGTTTCTGATATTAAAGAAGGTACAGAAATGATTGAGCCATTTATCGAACGTATCGAAGGTCGTTATTCTAAAGAAACAATTCGTCATCCTGAAACTGATGAAGTAATCATTCGTCCTGACGAATTAATTACACCTGAAATCGCTAAGAAAATTACAGATGCTGGCATCGAACAAATGTATATCCGTTCAGCCTTTACATGTAATGCGAGACACGGTGTTTGTGAAAAATGTTACGGTAAAAACCTTGCGACTGGTGAAAAGGTTGAAGTTGGTGAAGCAGTTGGTACAATCGCTGCACAATCAATTGGTGAACCAGGTACGCAGCTTACAATGCGTACATTCCATACAGGTGGGGTAGCCGGTAGCGATATCACTCAAGGTCTTCCTCGTATCCAAGAAATTTTCGAAGCACGTAACCCTAAAGGTCAAGCAGTGATTACGGAAATCGAAGGGGTAGTTGAAGATATTAAATTAGCAAAAGATAGACAACAAGAAATTGTTGTAAAAGGTGCTAATGAAACAAGATCATACCTAGCTTCAGGTACTTCAAGAATTATTGTAGAAATCGGTCAACCAGTACAACGTGGTGAAGTATTAACTGAAGGTTCTATTGAACCTAAGAATTACTTATCAGTTGCTGGATTAAATGCTACTGAAAGCTACTTATTAAAAGAAGTACAAAAAGTTTACCGTATGCAAGGGGTAGAAATCGACGACAAACACGTCGAGGTTATGGTTAGACAAATGTTACGTAAAGTAAGAATTATTGAAGCAGGTGATACGAAGTTATTACCAGGTTCATTAGTAGATATTCATAACTTTACAGATGCAAACAGAGAAGCATTTAAACACCGTAAGCGTCCAGCAACAGCTAAACCAGTATTACTAGGTATTACGAAAGCATCACTTGAAACAGAAAGTTTCTTATCTGCAGCATCATTCCAAGAAACAACTAGAGTACTTACAGATGCAGCGATTAAAGGTAAACGTGATGACTTACTAGGTCTTAAAGAAAACGTAATTATTGGTAAATTAATTCCAGCAGGTACTGGTATGAGACGTTATAGTGACGTTAAATACGAAAAGACTGCTAAACCAGTTGCTGAAGTTGAAACTCAAACAGAAGTGACTGAATAACATTTATATAACAGAGGCTAATTCGTTAGCCTCTTGTTATTTTTATGTAAATTATTTGATTTAATGTTGACGAATTCTGTTGTTCAATGTTAATATATTAAAAGTTGATGCAAGCAGAACTTTGGAGGATAAGTTATTGTCTAAGGAAAAAGTTGCACGCTTTAACAAACAACATTTTGTAGTTGGTCTTAAAGAAACGCTTAAAGCGTTAAAGAAGGATCAAGTTACATCTTTGATTATTGCTAAAGACGTAGAAGTATATTTAATGACTCGCGTGTTAAGCCAAATCAATCAGAAAAATATACCTGTATCATTTTTCGAAAGCAAGCATGCTTTAGGCAAATATGTAGGTATTAATGTCAATGCGACAATTGTTGCATTGATTAAATGAGAATTAGTAAGTATCTTTACTTACTAAATTTTATTTAACTTAAAAATGAACCACCTGGATGTGTGGGATTAAAAAGTGAAGAGAGGAGGACATATCACATGCCAACTATTAACCAATTAGTACGTAAACCAAGACAAAGCAAAATCAAAAAATCAGATTCTCCAGCTTTAAATAAAGGTTTCAACAGTAAAAAGAAAAAATTTACTGACTTGAACTCACCACAAAAACGTGGTGTTTGTACTCGTGTAGGTACAATGACACCTAAAAAACCTAACTCAGCGTTACGTAAATATGCACGTGTGCGTTTATCAAACAACATTGAAATCAACGCATACATCCCTGGTATCGGACATAACTTACAAGAACACAGTGTTGTACTTGTACGTGGTGGACGTGTAAAAGACTTACCAGGTGTGCGTTACCATATCGTACGTGGTGCACTTGATACTTCAGGTGTTGACGGACGTAGACAAGGTCGTTCATTATACGGAACTAAAAAACCTAAAAACTAAGCATTTAGTTCATAGCTAAATCTTACAATTAAAATATTTAATATAAGGAAGGGAGGATTTACATTATGCCTCGTAAAGGATCAGTACCTAAAAGAGACGTATTACCAGATCCAATTCATAACTCAAAGTTAGTAACTAAATTAATTAACAAAATTATGTTAGATGGTAAACGTGGAACAGCACAAAGAATTCTTTATTCAGCATTCGACTTAGTTGAACAACGCAGTGGTCGTGATGCATTAGAAGTTTTCGAAGAAGCAATCAACAACATTATGCCAGTATTAGAAGTTAAAGCTCGTCGTGTAGGTGGTTCTAACTATCAAGTACCTGTAGAAGTTCGTCCAGAACGTCGTACTACTTTAGGATTACGTTGGTTAGTTAACTATGCACGTCTTCGTGGTGAAAAAACGATGGAAGATCGTTTAGCTAACGAAATTTTAGATGCAGCAAATAATACAGGTGGTGCCGTTAAGAAACGTGAGGACACTCACAAAATGGCTGAAGCAAACAAAGCATTTGCTCACTACCGTTGGTAAGATAAAAGCTTTTACCCTGAGTGTGTTCTATATTAATGATTTATCATTAAGCGTTCATGCTTAGGGCATCGCCATATCTATCGTATTTATTCAGTAATATAAACTGGAAGGAGAAAAAATACATGGCTAGAGAATTTTCATTAGAAAAAACTCGTAATATCGGTATCATGGCTCACATCGATGCTGGTAAAACGACTACGACTGAACGTATTCTTTATTACACTGGCCGTATCCACAAAATTGGTGAAACACACGAAGGTGCTTCACAAATGGACTGGATGGAACAAGAACAAGACCGTGGTATTACTATCACATCTGCTGCAACAACAGCAGCTTGGGAAGGTCACCGTGTAAACATTATCGATACACCTGGACACGTAGACTTCACTGTAGAAGTTGAACGTTCATTACGTGTACTTGACGGAGCAGTTACAGTACTTGATGCACAATCAGGTGTTGAACCTCAAACTGAAACAGTTTGGCGTCAGGCTACAACTTATGGTGTTCCACGTATCGTATTTGTAAACAAAATGGACAAATTAGGTGCTAACTTCGAATACTCTGTAAGTACATTACATGATCGTTTACAAGCTAACGCTGCTCCAATCCAATTACCAATTGGTGCGGAAGACGAATTCGAAGCAATCATTGACTTAGTTGAAATGAAATGTTTCAAATATACAAATGATTTAGGTACTGAAATTGAAGAAATTGAAATTCCTGAAGATCACTTAGATAGAGCTGAAGAAGCTCGTGCTAGCTTAATCGAAGCAGTTGCAGAAACTAGCGACGAATTAATGGAAAAATATCTTGGTGACGAAGAAATTTCAGTTGCTGAATTAAAAGAAGCTATCCGCCAAGCTACTACAAACGTAGAATTCTACCCAGTACTTTGTGGTACAGCTTTCAAAAACAAAGGTGTTCAATTAATGCTTGACGCTGTAATTGATTACTTACCTTCACCTCTAGACGTTAAACCAATTATTGGTCACCGTGCTAGCAACCCTGAAGAAGAAGTAATTGCGAAAGCAGACGATTCAGCTGAATTTGCTGCATTAGCGTTCAAAGTTATGACTGACCCTTATGTTGGTAAGTTAACATTCTTCCGTGTGTACTCAGGTACAATGACATCTGGTTCATACGTTAAGAACTCAACTAAAGGTAAACGTGAACGTGTAGGTCGTTTATTACAAATGCACGCTAACTCACGTCAAGAAATCGATACTGTATACTCTGGAGATATCGCTGCTGCGGTAGGTCTTAAAGATACAGGTACTGGTGATACTTTATGTGGTGAGAAAAATGACATTATCTTGGAATCAATGGAATTCCCAGAGCCAGTTATTCACTTATCAGTAGAACCAAAATCTAAAGCTGACCAAGATAAAATGACTCAAGCTTTAGTTAAATTACAAGAAGAAGACCCAACATTCCATGCACACACTGACGAAGAAACTGGACAAGTTATCATCGGTGGTATGGGTGAGCTTCACTTAGACATCTTAGTAGACCGTATGAAGAAAGAATTCAACGTTGAATGTAACGTAGGTGCTCCAATGGTTTCATATCGTGAAACTTTCAAATCATCTGCACAAGTTCAAGGTAAATTCTCTCGTCAATCTGGTGGTCGTGGTCAATACGGTGATGTTCATATTGAATTCACACCAAACGAAACAGGCGCAGGTTTCGAATTCGAAAACGCTATCGTTGGTGGTGTAGTTCCTCGTGAATACATTCCATCAGTTGAAGCTGGTCTTAAAGATGCTATGGAAAATGGTGTCTTAGCAGGTTATCCATTAATTGATGTTAAAGCTAAATTATATGATGGTTCATACCATGATGTCGATTCATCTGAAATGGCCTTCAAAATTGCTGCATCATTAGCACTTAAAGAAGCTGCTAAAAAATGTGATCCTGTTATCTTAGAACCAATGATGAAAGTAACAATCGAAATGCCTGAAGAATACATGGGTGACATCATGGGTGACGTAACATCTCGTCGTGGACGTGTTGATGGTATGGAACCACGTGGTAATGCACAAGTTGTTAACGCTTATGTACCACTTTCAGAAATGTTCGGTTATGCAACATCATTACGTTCTAACACTCAAGGTCGCGGTACTTACACTATGTACTTCGATCACTACGCTGAAGTTCCAAAATCAATCGCTGAAGATATTATCAAGAAAAATAAAGGTGAATAATATAACTTGTTTTGACTAGCTAGCCTAGGTTAAAATACAAGGTGAGCTTAATTCTAAGCTATCATCTTTATAGTTTGATTTTTTGGGGTGAATGCATTATAAAAGAATTGTAAAATTCTTTTTGCAATCGCTATAAATGATCTTCTCATGATGGTGAGAAACTATCATGAGAGATAAATTTAAATATTATTTTTAATCAGAATAGGAGAGATTTTATAATGGCAAAAGAAAAATTCGATCGTTCTAAAGAACATGCCAATATCGGTACTATCGGTCACGTTGACCATGGTAAAACTACTTTAACAGCAGCTATCGCTACTGTATTAGCTAAAAATGGTGACTCAGTTGCACAATCATATGACATGATTGACAACGCTCCAGAAGAAAAAGAACGTGGTATCACAATCAATACTTCTCACATTGAGTACCAAACTGACAAACGTCACTACGCTCACGTTGACTGCCCAGGACACGCTGACTACGTTAAAAACATGATCACTGGTGCTGCTCAAATGGACGGCGGTATCTTAGTAGTATCTGCTGCCGACGGCCCAATGCCACAAACTCGTGAACACATTCTTTTATCACGTAACGTTGGTGTACCAGCATTAGTAGTATTCTTAAACAAAGTTGACATGGTTGACGATGAAGAATTATTAGAATTAGTAGAAATGGAAGTTCGTGACTTATTAAGCGAATATGACTTCCCAGGTGACGACGTACCTGTAATCGCTGGTTCAGCATTAAAAGCTTTAGAAGGCGATGCTAAATACGAAGAAAAAATCTTAGAATTAATGGAAGCTGTAGATACTTACATTCCAACTCCAGAACGTGATTCTGACAAACCATTCATGATGCCAGTTGAGGACGTATTCTCAATCACTGGTCGTGGTACTGTTGCTACAGGCCGTGTTGAACGTGGTCAAATCAAAGTTGGTGAAGAAGTTGAAATCATCGGTTTACATGACACATCTAAAACAACTGTTACAGGTGTTGAAATGTTCCGTAAATTATTAGACTATGCTGAAGCTGGTGACAACATCGGTGCATTATTACGTGGTGTTGCTCGTGAAGACGTACAACGTGGTCAAGTATTAGCTGCTCCTGGTTCAATTACACCACATACTGAATTCAAAGCAGAAGTTTACGTATTATCAAAAGACGAAGGTGGACGTCACACTCCATTCTTCTCAAACTATCGTCCACAATTCTATTTCCGTACTACTGACGTAACTGGTGTTGTACACTTACCAGAAGGTACTGAAATGGTAATGCCTGGTGATAACGTTGAAATGACAGTAGAATTAATCGCTCCTATCGCGATTGAAGACGGTACTCGTTTCTCAATCCGTGAAGGTGGACGTACTGTAGGATCAGGCGTTGTTACTGAAATCATTAAATAATTTCTAATTTCTTAGAATTTATATAAAAGAAGATCCCTCATTTGAGGGGTCTTTTTTTGCTTTTTAGAATACGTATACATAATCAAATATAAAATATTACTCCACACTTAATATTTATAATAAATCGCTAGTGTTAAATGTGACTGAATAATTAAGTAACTAGATAAAAATAAGATGCGCTTTATTTTATCTGTTAAAATAAAACACATCTTAAAGTCTTTTATATTTGGTTAACTTTTAAATACGTGTTCTAGTTCTAATATTTTTAAGAAAACTGAAACACCATATTTCAACGACTTTTCATCGATATCAAACTTTGGATTATGATGTGGTGCTGTAATACCTTTACTTTCATTACCACATCCAGTTAAGAAAAAGGCTCCAGGTCTAACTTTTAAATAATGTGAAAAATCTTCCCCAATCATCATTAAATCTGATTCATTAAAGCGTAAATGTAAGTCATTCGTTGCTGTTTTAATAACATTATATGCATTTTCGTTATTATGAACTGGTAAATAACCTTTAATATAATTCAAGTCATATTCAATATCGTTTGCAATTGCTAAGCCCTGTAGTAATTTATCCATTTTCTGCATTACATGTTCTTGAATACTTGAATCAAAAGTACGAACTGTCCCTTTGCAAAATGCTTGATCTGGGATAACACTATCTGATGTACCTGCTTGAATCATACCAAATGAGAGTACGGCTTGTTTTACTGGATCAATGGTGCGAGATATAATTTTTTGTGAACTCAAGATGAATTCTGCCATGATTACAATTGGGTCAATCGTTTCATGTGGTTTTGCGCCATGTCCACCACGACCTTTAATAGTGACACTAAATTCATCAGGTGATGCCATAATAGCGCCCGCGCGTGAATGAATGGTACCCGTAGGATAACCACTCCATAGATGTGTTCCATATATTTTGTCTACATTTTCTAAACATCCAGCGTCAATCATTTCTTGTGAGCCACCTGGCATTATTTCTTCACCATATTGGAATATTAATACAACGTTCCCGTTCAATAATTGCTTATGTTCATCTAGTATTTCTGCTACAGTCAATAACATAGCTGTATGCCCATCATGGCCGCAAGCATGCATGCATCCAGGATTTTTAGATTTATAAGGAACATCGTTTAATTCCTCGACAGGCAATGCATCAAAATCTGCTCTCAACGCAATTGTAGGACCATCACCATTGCCTTTAAATGTTGCCTTAATACCATTGCGTCCAATAGGTGTTTCGATATCACATGATAGTTGGCTTAATTGGTTAACAATATAATCATGTGTTTGGAATTCTTCAAATGACAACTCAGGATATTGATGTAAATACCTTCTCAGTTGAATGGTTTTATTTTCTTTGCTATTCGCTAATTGAAACCAATCTAACACCTTAATCACTACTTTCTCAAAATATTGATTATAGTATAACATTTAATGAATTCATCATTCCAAATGATTGCTTTAACACATTTGTCATTAAATGATAAGGCTTTCAAGTTTATTGAAATTACTGTATGATTAAGTTATTACCTAACAATACTAAAGGGGGATTACACACTGTGGTTCAATCATTACATGAGTTTTTAGAAGAAAATATAAATTATCTAAAAGATAATGGTTTGTACAATGAAATTGATACAATTGAAGGTGCAAACGGACCAAAAATTAAAATCAATGGGAAATCGTATATTAACTTATCTTCAAACAATTACTTAGGACTAGCAACAAATGAAGATTTAAAAAATGCTGCTAAAGCTGCAATTGACTCACATGGTGTAGGGGCTGGTGCTGTTCGTACAATCAATGGCACTTTAGATTTACACGATGAATTAGAAGAAATATTAGCAAAATTTAAAGGAACTGAGGCTGCGATTGCATATCAATCAGGTTTTAATTGTAATATGGCGGCTATTTCAGCTGTAATGAACAAAAATGATGCGATTTTATCTGATGAGCTTAATCATGCATCTATTATTGATGGATGTCGTTTATCTAAAGCTAAAATTATTCGAGTTAACCATTCAGATATGGATGATTTACGTGCTAAAGCTAAAGAAGCTGTTGAATCAGGTCAATACAATAAGGTGATGTATATTACTGATGGCGTATTTAGCATGGATGGTGATGTGGCAAAATTACCTGAAATTGTAGAAATTGCTGAGGAATATGGTTTATTAACATATGTTGATGATGCTCATGGTTCAGGTGTAATGGGTAAAGGTGCTGGAACAGTTAAACATTTTGGTTTACAAGATAAAATTGATTTCCAAATTGGTACATTATCTAAAGCGATTGGTGTCGTTGGTGGTTATGTTGCAGGTACAAAAGAATTAATCGATTGGTTGAAAGCTCAGTCTCGACCATTTTTATTCTCAACATCATTAGCACCTGGAGATACTAAAGCAATTACAGAAGCAGTTAAAAAATTAATGGCATCAACTGAATTACATGACAAGTTATGGGACAATGCCAAGTATTTAAAAAATGGTTTGTCAAAATTAGGATATAATACGGGTGAGTCTGAAACACCAATTACACCAGTGATTATTGGTGACGAAAAAACAACACAAGAATTTAGTAAACGATTAAAAGATGAAGGCGTTTATGTTAAGTCTATCGTATTTCCAACTGTGCCAAGAGGTACTGGACGCGTTAGAAATATGCCAACAGCAGCACATACAAAAGAAATGTTAGACGAAGCAATTGCAGCTTATGAAAAAGTTGGAAAAGAAATGAATTTAATTTAGTATCACTCCAGTAGAAACTCACGAAAATATAGCGTGGGTTTCTTTTTATTTTAATAATACAGTGAAAAGATTTTAAATTTTCAAGAAATCATTTAACAAGGTTTAAATAGCTTTTTAGATTTAATAATATCAAATGCTCATAGAAAAAGTTAAGTAAGCTGAGATGAAGTTTAAAGCTGATTCATTGCTATAAATGTTTAGTGAGCGTATTATTTGTCTATACCAATATTAAATATAGAGAGAAAGTAGGAATTAACTATGACACAAGATGTAAATAATTTAAGTAAGCAACCAACACCAGATAAAGCAGAAGATAATGCGTTTTTCCCTTCACCATATTCATTAAGTCAATATACTGCGCCAAAAACGGATTTTGATGGTGTAGAACATAAAGATGCATATAAAGAAGGCAAATGGAAAGTTTTAATGATTGCTGCAGAAGAAAGATATGTGTTGTTAGGAAATGGCAAAATGTTCTCAACAGGTAATCATCCAGTCGAAATGTTATTACCTTTACATCATTTGATGGAAGCTGGTTTTGATGTTGATGTTGCAACTTTATCAGGTTATCCTGCTAAATTGGAACTATGGGCAATGCCGACTGAAGACGAAGCAGTAATCAGCACATATAACAAATTAAAAGAAAAATTAAAGCAACCTAAAAAATTAGCTGACGTAATCAAAAATGATTTAGGTCCAGATTCTGACTACTTATCAGTATTTATTCCGGGTGGACATGCTGCAGTTGTTGGTATTTCAGAAAGTGAAGATGTTCAACAAACATTAGATTGGGCATTGGA
Organism: Staphylococcus argenteus; assembly: GCF_000236925.1. Classification (NCBI taxonomy): domain Bacteria; kingdom Bacillati; phylum Bacillota; class Bacilli; order Caryophanales; family Staphylococcaceae; genus Staphylococcus; species Staphylococcus argenteus. Next base: position 574,406 of record NC_016941.1, read on the forward strand.
AAATGATCGATTTATAATTACATTATGTCATGGACCAGCGGCACTACTTTCAGCAGGACTTAACAGAGATAAATCTCCATTAGAAGGATATTCTGTTTGTGTCTTCCCAGATTCACTAGATGAAGGTGCAAATATTGAAATAGGATACTTACCTGGTCGTTTAAAATGGTTAGTTGCTGATTTATTAACTAAACAAGGATTAAAAGTTGTTAATGATGACATGACAGGTAAAACTTTAAAAGATCGCAAGCTACTTACAGGTGACAGTCCGTTAGCTTCAAATGAATTAGGCAAATTAGCAGTTAATGAAATGTTAAAGGCTATTCAAGATAAATAATTGTTTATTGATTAAAAGAGTTTCTCATTTTTATGAGAGCTCTTTTTTTATGCTGATTTTTAAGGCATGACTTGTAAAATAGTATCCAATACGAGTATGATTTAAGAAAACGCTTACGATAATAGAAGTGGTTAAAAGAGATTCGGGGGAAAGAAAATGTCTTATAGTATTGGAATAGATTTCGGAACTGCATCAGGGCGTGTATTTTTAATAAATACAGCCAATGGTCAAGTTGTTTCAAAATTTGTAAAAAATTATACACATGGTGTAATTGAAAATGAACTCAATGGTTTAAAAATACCACATACATATGCATTGCAAAATAGTAATGATTATCTAGAAATCATAGATGAAGGTATAGCGCATTTAATAACTGATTCCAAAATAGATCCAGCTAAGATTGTTGGTATTGGTATAGATTTCACCTCATCTACTGTTATCTTTACTGATAAGAATCTTAATCCTATTCATAATTTAAAGCGATTTAAAAATAATCCACATGCTTATGTAAAATTATGGAAACACCATGGCGCATATAAAGAAGCAGAAAAATTGTATCAAACAGCATTAGAAAACAAAAATGAGTGGTTGGGACATTATGGTTATAATGTGAGCAGTGAATGGATGATTCCCAAAATTATGGAAGTTATGAACCAAGCACCAGAAATTATTGAGAAAACAGCTTATATTATGGAAGCGGGAGACTGGATTGTTAATAAGTTAACTAATAAAAATATACGCTCAAATTGTGGACTAGGATATAAATCATTTTGGGAAGAAAATGTAGGATTTCATTATGATTTATTTGATAAAATTGATCCCAAGTTGTCTGAAGTGATTAGAGAAAAAGTGTCTGCGCCTATCGTAAATATTGGTCAAACTGTAGGGAAAATATCTGAAAATATGGCCCGAAAATTAGGATTGTCAAAAGAAACGATGGTAAGTCCGTTTATCATTGATGCACACGCGAGTTTATTAGGTATAGGATCAGAAAAAGACAAAGAAATGACGATGGTAATAGGTACGAGTACGTGCCATCTTATGTTGAATGAAAAACAACATCAAGTTCCTGGTATTTCAGGTTCTGTTAAAGGCGCTATTATACCAGATTTATATGCATATGAAGCTGGTCAGTCAGCAGTAGGTGATTTGTTTGAATATGTTGCTAAACAATCACCTAAATCATATGTTGAAGAAGCAGAAAAAAGAGGTATTACAGTTTTCGAATTAATGAATGAAAAAATTGAACATCAACTACCAGGAGAAAACGGAATTATTGCACTTGATTGGCATAATGGAAATCGAAGTGTTTTAAGTGATAGTAATTTAACAGGATCTATCTTTGGTTTGACTTTACAAACAAAACACGAAGATATTTATAGAGCGTATTTAGAAGCAACTGCGTTTGGAACAAAGATGATTATGCAACAATATCAAGATTGGCATATGGAAGTGGAGAAAGTATTTGCATGTGGTGGCATACCTAAAAAGAATGCAATTATGATGGATATATATGCCAATGTTTTAAATAAAAAATTAGTCGTTATGGACAGTGAATACGCACCAGCAATAGGTGCTGCAATACTAGGAGCTGTTTGTGGTGGAGCACACAACTCTATACATGAAGCTATTGATGCGATGAAAGAGCCAATATTATACGAAATAGAGCCGGAAACGGAGAAAGTGCAACGATATGAACAATTATTCAAAGCATATAAGTCATTACATGATATTCATGGTTATAAAAAGGCTAATATTATGAAAGAAGTTCAACAGTTAAGAAATATGTGAGCATATCTTTAAAACAGTTAAATTTAATAAGTATATAATCATTTATTCTTATAAAAACATTTATGAAAGTTGAAATTTGTAAAAACACTATTTCAATAAAACAGTTGTATATGTTTATGTGCATGTCATATATACAAGAAAGCGCTTTTATATTATAATTAATGTGAAAATGAATATTATGTCCATACATGATGGACTTAGGCTATATAGAAGAGACAAAGGAGATATTTCTATGAAAAAAATTATGATAACTGGTGCATTAGGACAAATTGGCACTGAATTAGTTGTTAAATGTAGAGAAATCTATGGTACAGACAATGTTCTTGCTACAGATATTAGAGAGCCTGAAGCAGATTCTCCAGTTCAAAATGGACCATTTAAAATTTTAGATGTTACAGACCGTGATCGTATGTTTGAGTTGGTTAGGGACTTTGAAGCTGACAGTTTAATGCATATGGCTGCTCTATTATCGGCGACTGCAGAGAAAAATCCAATTCTTGCATGGGATTTAAATATGGGTGGCTTAATGAATGCTTTAGAAGCAGCAAGAACATATAACTTACATTTCTTTACGCCAAGTTCAATTGGTGCATTTGGAGACTCAACGCCTAAAGTTAATACGCCACAAGTTACAATTCAACAACCTACTACCATGTATGGTGTTAATAAAGTAGCTGGAGAATTGTTATGTCAGTATTATTTTAAACGTTTTGGTGTGGATACTAGGAGCGTAAGATTCCCTGGTTTAATTTCTCATGTTAAAGAACCAGGCGGTGGCACGACCGATTATGCAGTCGAGATTTACTTTAAAGCAGTGAGAGATGGTCATTATACAAGTTTCATAGATAAAGGAACATATATGGACATGATGTATATGGATGATGCGATCGATGCAATAATTAAATTAATGGAAGCTGACGATGCTAAGTTAGAAACTCGAAATGGTTATAATTTAAGTGCAATGAGCTTTGATCCTGAAATGGTAAAAGAGGCAATACAAGAATATTATCCAGAATTTAAGTTAGATTATGATGTAGACCCAATTAGACAAGGTATTGCAGATAGTTGGCCGGATTCTATTGATACTAGTTGTTCACGTGGTGAATGGGGCTTTGATCCAAAATATGATTTAGCAAGCACGACAAAATTAATGTTAGAAGCTATCGAACAAAAAGATAATACTAAAATTAATAACTAATTAATTCCACGTATTATAATACACGTTATATCATTTTAAATTACTCTTTATTTAAATAAACTATTGCATGATTTCTTATTTGTCTTCTTATAGACAATGGATTTATAGGTGTAGTTCATTTTTAAATAAAGAGTTTTTTGTATTTAAAAGATATTATTAAAACACAGATTACTTGTTTCTATGAAATTAATACGTTTATACTAAAAGATATAGGCTTTCTGAAAAAGTGTTAATTAATTTTGAATTTTTAGAAAATTTATTGAACAGTAAATTAGGGATTGTTATAATTTAAGTTAAACAAATTCTTAAACTATATTATTAGGAGGCAATCATCATGTCACAACCAGTTAAAGTTGAATTACGCGAAACATTAAAAGAAAAACCTGATACATCTCAATTAGGATTTGGTAAATATTTTACTGATTATATGTTGAGTTATGATTATCATGCAGATAAAGGATGGCATGATTTAAAAATTGTGCCTTATGGTCCGATTGAAATTTCACCAGCTGCGCAAGGTATTCACTATGGACAATCAGTATTCGAAGGTTTAAAAGCATATAAAAAAGATGGAGAAGTAGCTCTTTTCCGTCCTGAAGAAAACTTTAAACGTCTAAATAACTCATTAGCGCGTTTAGAAATGCCTCAAGTTAACGAAGCTGAATTGTTAGAAGGTCTTAAACAATTAGTTGATCTGGAAAGAGAATGGGTACCAGAAGGAGAAGGACAATCTTTATATATTCGTCCATTCGTCTTTGCTACAGAAGGTGCACTAGGCGTAGGTGCGTCACATCAATATAAACTACTAATTATTTTATCACCTTCAGGCGCATATTATGGTGGTGAAACTTTAAAACCAACTAAAATCTATGTTGAAGATGAATACGTACGTGCTGTTCGCGGTGGTGTAGGTTTTGCAAAAGTTGCTGGTAACTATGCAGCAAGTTTATTAGCGCAAACGAATGCAAATAAATTAGGCTATGACCAAGTATTATGGCTTGATGGTGTTGAACAGAAGTATATTGAAGAAGTTGGTAGTATGAACATTTTCTTCGTTGAAAATGGTAAAGTGATTACACCAGAATTAAATGGTAGTATTTTACCAGGTATTACTCGTAAGTCTATTATCGAATTAGCTAAAAACTTAGGATATGAAGTTGAAGAGCGTCGCGTTTCAATTGATGAATTATTTGCGGCATATGATAAAGGCGAATTAACAGAGGTATTCGGTAGTGGAACAGCAGCAGTTATTTCACCTGTTGGTACTTTAAGATACGAAGATCGTGAAATTGTAATTAATAATAATGAAACTGGTGAAATTACTCAAAAATTATATGATGTTTACACTGGTATTCAAAATGGCTCTTTAGAAGATAAAAATGGTTGGAGAGTCATCGTACCTAAATATTAATCGAAAATTAAATATGATCATGACAACAATATATAAAAGTTAATCATGACCAAAATCCCTTTCAATTAAGCGAAGCATGGTAACAAAGTAAAGTTTACAATGATTATTGTTTAGCATTGAAGGGGATTTCACTTATTATATTAAAAAAAGTAATCACAAAACATTGCGTCTGCGTGTTCATTTTTCGCAAAAGCAACAATCATCTTAGATTAAGCACAATACGAATAAATAAACAGGAGTATTGATATTAATGGAATGGATATTATTTGATAAAGATGGAACTTTAATTGAATTTGATAGAAGTTGGGAAAAAATAGGCGTAAGATTTGTAGAATCGTTACTAGATACATTTCCAGTACAAAATAAAGAAGAAGCACTTAGACAATTAGGTGTTATTAAAGAGTCTATTGATCCAAAATCAGTAATGGGATCTGGTTCATTACAGCAAATTATAGCGGCATTTAATGATGTGACAGGACAAGATACAACTGAATGGTCAAAGTCGACAAGTCAAAAACTTGTAGATGAACGAATTCCTGAAATTAATTGGGTAGATGGTGTTGAGGAAACACTTCAAAAGTTGAAATCACGAGGATACAAACTAGGTGTTGTAACGAGTGATACTAAAAAAGGTGTAGAGCAATTTTTGGCTCATACGAATGCAACATCATTATTCGATATTATTATCTCGACAGAAGCCCATGCCTATGAGAAGCCCGATCCTAAAGTTTTAGCACCATTATTTGATAATCATCAAGTGGCGCCTCATCAAGTGGCTATTGTAGGTGATACGGCCAACGATATGAAAACAGCTAGCAATGCAAATATAGGGATGGCAATAGGTGTATTAACAGGTGTAGCAACTAAAGAGGAATTGCATGAAGCGGATGTAATTTTAAACAGTGCGAAAGATATTTTAGAAGTATTAAAATAAAAAGAAAGACATAGTGTAAATGCAGAACAATGTACGCATAGAAATTCAATATGGTAATAGATGATTTCTATGGAATATACATTAAAGTAAAGCATTTATACTATGTCTTAAATCTTTTATCGCGTATCTACTTGACGATATGTTTGTATAATACGTGATATTTTATCAATTATAGGATTTAATGAATCAGGATTTTCGTGAATATCATATTCATTGATATTGATACGTACAACGGGACATGCATTAAAGTTATTAATCCAATCATCATAACGTTTAAATAATTTTTTCCAGTATTCAGGATCTGTATTCATTTCCATTTCACGACCACGTTCAATAATTCGGTCAATAACTTCATCGTAATCACATTCTAAGTAAATTAATACATCTGGCTTTGGAAAATAAGGTGTCATGACCATGGCATTAAATAAGTCAGAATATGTTTTGAAATCATCTTGACTCATTGTACCTTCTTCTTCATGCATTTTTGCAAAAATATCCACATCTTCATAAATCGAGCGGTCTTGGACAAAGCCTCCACCATATTCAAACATGCGTTTTTGCTCTTTAAAACGTTCTGCTAAAAAATAAATTTGTAAATGAAAACTCCAACGTTCAAAATCACTATAAAATTTAAACAAATATGGATTGTGATCTACATTTTCAAAAGAAGTTTTAAAATTCAATTTATCAGCAAGTGCTTTTGTTAGTGTCGATTTACCAACACCAACAGTACCTGCAATGGTTATAATGGCATTTTGTGGAATACCGTAATTATTCATTTGTAATATCTCCTATCATAGGTAATATAATATGTAGTATATCTTCATAATCTTGCTCGTTTTTTAGAAAATCAATAGAAGTTGTATCAATTAAAACAACGTTCGCACCATTATTTTGTAATGAATCATAATATTCACGATAGTCCTTTTTTAACTTTAAAAGATACTCATCTTCTATTTGGTGTTCGAAACTACGATTTCGTTTAGCGATTCTTGCTTTTAACACATCAAGGTCTGCATCTAAAAAGATAATCATATTCGGCATAATCATATCTTCTGTTAAAATATCATAGATTTTACTAAATTTTTGAAACTCAGTTTTATTTAAAGTATTTTTAGCAAATATCTTATTTTTATGTATATGATAATCACTAACAACGCCTTGATTGAGTTGTGTTACATCTTGAAATTGTTTATATCTATTACATAAAAAGAACATTTCAGTTTGAAAACTCCATTTAGAGATATCTTCATAAAAGTCTGATAAAAATGGATTTTCAGTGATAATTTCTTTTTCTTCATAAAAATCTAAAGTTTGACTTAGTTTGTGTGCAAGTGAAGATTTTCCTACGCCAATAGGTCCTTCAATTGCAATAAAAGGTTTGTTCATATTCACATCTCCAAATGTTAAAATAGACATTGAGTATTGTACCATAAGTGAGGTATCTGGACATAAATGACAAATGATATATATTTTATGACGTTAGCGATAGAAGAAGCTAAAAAAGCTGCACAATTAGGCGAAGTGCCTATAGGTGCCATCATTACTAAAGATGATGGAGTTATCGCTAGAGCACACAATTTAAGAGAAACACTTCAACAACCAACAGCACATGCTGAACATATTGCAATTGAACGTGCAGCAAAAGTATTAGGTAGTTGGCGTTTGGAAGGCTGTACATTATACGTAACCTTAGAACCTTGTGTTATGTGCGCAGGTACGATTGTAATGAGTCGTATACCAAGAGTAGTTTATGGTGCAGACGATCCAAAAGGTGGTTGTAGTGGTAGTTTAATGAACTTATTGCAACAGTCTGATTTTAATCATCGTGCAATTGTTGATAAAGGTGTACTTAAAGAAACATGCAGTACGTTATTAACAACATTTTTCAAAAACTTAAGAGCCAATAAGAAATCCACCAAGTAGACGATAGTACATACTAATTAAAATTTGTTAGAATTACATTATAAGATAAATTAATGACAATATAAATGTAAATAGAAAAGTATGTGCGCTGAGAATATTTTTTGAATTTCATAACATGATTTTAAAATAACGAAACGAGGTAACATAATGATAAAATTAATAGCCACAGATATGGATGGTACACTTCTAAATGCAGCACATGAAATTTCTCAACCTAACATTGATGCAATTAAATACGCACAAGAACAAGGAATAACAGTCGTAATTGCGACTGGTCGAGCTTTTTATGAAGCACAAGCACCTGTTGCAGATACGGATTTAGTAGTACCTTATATTTGTTTGAATGGTGCAGAAGTACGTGATGAAACATTTAATGTAATGAGCACATCACACCTTAATAAATCATTAGTACATAAGATTACTAAAGTATTAAAAGATGCAGATATTTATTATCAAGTATACACGAGTCGAGCAATTTATACGGAAGATCCTCAAAGAGATTTGGAAATTTATATCGATATTGCTGAACGTGCAGGTCAACATGCAAACGTTGAACGTATTAGAAATGGTATTCAAAGACGCATCGATAATGGTACGTTAAAAGTCGTTGATAATTATGATGCGATTGAAGATATACCTGGCGAGTTAATTATGAAAATTTTAGCATTTGATGCAGATTTAGAAAAAATAGACAAAGCGAGTAAAATTTTAGCTGAATCTCCAAACTTAGCAGTATCATCGTCATCAAGAGGTAATATCGAAATTACACATTCAGATGCTCAAAAAGGCATAGCATTAGAAACGATAGCTGAAAGATTAGGTATTGAAATGAAAGATGTTATGGCCATAGGTGATAATTTAAATGACGTATCAATGTTAGCTAAAGCTGGCTACCCAGTTGCTATGGAAAATGGTGCTGATGAAGTAAAAGAAATTGCAAAATATATCACAGATACTAATGAAAATAGTGGTGTAGGTAAAGCTATCATGAAATTATTGCGTGAACAACAAGATTAATAAAAAAGAGGGGTCAATCATGAAAGGATTAATAATTATTGGAAGTGCACAAGTGAACTCACACACAAATGCACTAGCAACATATTTAACAGAACATTTTAAAACACATAATATTGAAGCGGAAATATTTGATTTAGCTGAAAACCCATTAAATCAATTAGATTTTTCTGGAACAACTCCTTCTGTAGATGAAATTAAACAAAATATTAAAAATTTAAAAGATAAAGCAATGGCGGCAGATTTTTTAATTTTGGGTACACCAAATTATCACGGTTCATATTCAGGTATTTTAAAAAATGCACTAGACCACTTAAATATGGATTATTTTAAAATGAAGCCAGTAGGATTAATTGGTAATAGTGGAGGAATTGTAAGTTCAGAGCCACTGTCACATTTAAGAGTTATTGTCAGAAGTTTGTTAGGTATTGCTGTACCAACTCAAATTGCGACACATGATTCTGATTTTGCAAAAAATGAAGATGGTACTTATTATTTAAACGATAGTGAGTTCCAATTACGTGCGAGATTATTTGTCGACCAAATTGTATCGTTTGCACATAATAGTCCTTACGAACATTTAAAATAAAGCGAGTAAATAAAATAAGAAAATACGCATTGTATATTCAGGTATGTAACTTTTAAGTCTAACTTGAGAGATGTTTGCTTTGAGGTGGCATACCTTTTTTTATTCATTTTTTTGTATAAAAGTACAAAAACAAATAGGTTTATCTTTGGTAATTGAGAGCAATGTTATTTAATTAAATACAATGTAGTGTTGAATTGAATATGCAAATGAATTAAAAATATCATTAAAAATAATATACAACTAATTTAAATCAATCTAAGAAAATAAATATTAAAAATAGCGCGGTCTTAAAAGGTTTTTAATTAAATTATTAAGTAAAAATGCATTATAAAATAAAGAAAAATAATTAAAGTATTGTACTTTATTAAAAAGTGTATTACGATAGTAAGGCAGAAATTTATATATGCAATTTATTATATTTATCAAATTTTGATATTTTAAAGGAGTATTATTATGAATAATAAAAAGACAACAACAACTAGAAATGGCATGATGCCAAGTAAATTAAACAAGTTTTCAATAAGAAAATATACAGTAGGTACAGCCTCAATTTTAGTAGGTACGACATTAATTTTTGGGTTAAGTAATCACGAAGCAAAAGCTGCAGAAAGCACAAGTGAAGAAATAAATAAGGCGAAAAATGAAGCAACTGGAACAAATGAGAAGCAGGTCAGTGAAAAAGTTGATAGTAGTCAACAAAATGGCAATGTACAAACAAAAACTTCAGAACAGCCTAAAGTAACGATGAGTAATGATACGTCAGTTAAAAAAACTAGTGGAAATACGCAATCACCACAAATCGCTACTGCTAATCAATCTACTACACAAACAAATAATAAAGTAACTACAAATGATAAAGCAGCAACTACATATAGTAACGAATCTAGTAAAAGTAATTTAACACAGGCAAAAGACGTTTCAACTACGCCTAAAACAACGACTATTAAACCAAGAACGTTAAATCGTATGGCAGTAAATACTGTTGCAGCACCACAAACAGGTACAAATGTTAACGATAAAGTTCATTTTTCAAATATTGATATTGCGATTGATAAAGGACACTTAAATAAAGATACTGGTAATACTGAGTTTTGGGCAACTTCAAGTGACGTTTTAAAATTAAAAGCAAATTACACAATCGATGATTCTGTTAAAGAGGGAGATACATTTACTTTTAAATATGGACAATATTTCCGTCCGGGTTCTGTAAGATTACCATCACAAACACAAAATTTATATAATGCTCAAGGTAACATTATTGCCAAAGGTATTTATGATAGTGCAACAAATACAACAACATATACATTTACGAATTACGTTGATCAATATACAAATGTTAGTGGTAGTATTGAGCAAGTTTCATTTGCGAAACGTGAAAATGCAACAACTGACAAAGCAACTTATAAAATGGAAGTAACTCTAGGTAATGACTCATATAGTAAAGATGTCATTGTAGACTATGGGAATAAGAAAACACAACCACTTATTTCTAGTACTAATTATATTAATAATGAAGATTTATCACGTAATATGACTGCGTATGTAAACCAACCTAAAAATACATATACAAAAGAAACATTTGTAACTAATTTAACAGGTTATAAATTTAATCCAAATGCAAAAAACTTTAAAATATATGAAGTGACAGATCAAAATCAATTTGTTGATAGTTTTACACCAGATACTTCAAAACTTAAAGATGTCACTGATCAGTTCGATATTAAATATAGTAATGATAATAAAACTGCTACAGTTGACTTAATGAAAGGACAATCCAGCAGTAATAAACAATATATTATTCAACAAGTTGCATATCCAGATAATACTTCAACTGATAATGGGAAAATTGATTATATTTTAGATACTGATAAAACTAAGTATAGTTGGTCAAATAGTTATTCCAATGTAAATGGTTCTTCTACTGCAAATGGCGATCAAAAGAAATATAATCTAGGTGATTATGTATGGGAAGATACTAATAAAGATGGTAAACAAGATGCCAATGAAAAAGGAATTAAAGGTGTTTATGTCATTCTTAAAGATAGTAACGGTAAAGAACTAGATCGTACTACTACAGATGAAAATGGTAAATATCAGTTCACAGGTTTGAGCAATGGAACATATAGTGTAGAGTTTTCAACACCAACCGGTTACACACCGACAACTGCAAACGCAGGGACTGATGATGCTGTAGATTCTGATGGACTAACAACAACAGGTGTCATCAAAGATGCTGATAACATGACGTTAGATAGTGGTTTCTACAAAACACCAAAATACAGTTTAGGTGATTACGTTTGGTACGATAGTAATAAAGACGGTAAACAAGATCCAACTGAAAAAGGAATTAAAGGCGTTAAAGTTACTTTGCAAAATGAAAAAGGCGAAGTAATTGGAACTACTGAAACTGATGAAAATGGTAAATATCGTTTTGATAATTTAGACAGCGGTAAATACAAAGTTATCTTTGAAAAGCCTGCTGGCTTAACACAAACAGGTACAAATACAACTGAAGATGATAAAGATGCCGATGGTGGCGAGGTTGACGTAACAATTACGGATCATGATGATTTCACACTTGATAACGGCTACTACGAAGAAGAAACATCAGACAGTGACTCCGATTCAGATAGCGACTCAGACTCAGATAGCGATTCAGATTCAGACAGCGACTCAGACTCAGATAGCGACTCAGATTCAGATAGCGACTCAGACTCAGATAGCGACTCAGACTCAGATAGCGATTCAGATTCAGACAGCGACTCAGACTCAGATAGCGATTCAGATTCAGATAGTGATTCCGACTCAGACAGCGACTCAGACTCAGACAGCGACTCAGATTCAGACAGCGACTCAGACTCAGATAGCGATTCAGATTCAGATAGCGACTCAGATTCAGATAGCGACTCAGACTCGGACAGCGACTCAGACTCGGACAGCGACTCAGACTCAGATAGTGATTCAGATTCAGATAGTGACTCAGATTCAGATAGCGACTCAGACTCAGACAGCGATTCCGACTCAGACAGCGATTCAGATTCAGATAGTGACTCAGATTCAGATAGCGACTCAGACTCAGATAGTGATTCAGATTCAGATAGTGACTCAGATTCAGATAGCGACTCGGATTCAGATAGCGATTCAGATTCAGATAGTGACTCAGATTCAGACAGTGACTCAGATTCAGATAGCGACTCAGATTCAGATAGCGATTCCGACTCAGATAGTGACTCCGACTCAGATAGCGACTCGGATTCAGATAGCGACTCAGATTCAGACAGCGATTCAGATTCAGATAGCGATTCAGATTCAGATAGCGATTCAGATTCAGATAGCGATTCCGACTCAGATAGCGATTCTGACTCAGATAGTGACTCAGATTCAGATAGCGACTCAGATTCAGACAGCGACTCAGACTCAGATGCAGGTAAACATACACCGGCTAAACCAATGAGTACGGTTAAAGATCATCACAATAAAGCAAAAGCATTACCAGAAACAGGTAGTGAAGACAATGGTACAAATAACGCTACATTATTCGGTGGATTATTTGCGGCATTAGGATCATTATTACTATTCGGTCGTCGTAAAAAACAAAACAAATAATATGTTTAGCATAACCAGGTCCGTGTGACCTGGTTTTTGTATTTAGTAATACACAGACATAAAAAATGTAAGTAGCAGATACAATTTAATTCGATGTAAAAATGTAAGTGTCTATGAATTAGAAAAGAAAAGTTATTTATTTTACGGTTGAATAATACTATTTTCATGATAATCAAACAAATACTACAAAACTTATAAAAAACCTTATTTAAACTCAAATATTAAATATCGCTTTACGATAAAGAAAAATAATTAAAGTATTGTGCTTTATACAAAAATGTAATACTATATTGATATACATTTTTGTATTTTAAACAATTGTATTATTTAAAAATTTGATGAATTAGGAGTAATCTAATGCTAAACAGAGAAAACAAAACGGCAATGACAAGAAAAGGCATGGTATCTAATCGATTAAATAAATTTTCGATTAGGAAGTACACAGTGGGAACAGCATCAATTTTAGTAGGTACAACATTAATTTTTGGTCTAGGGAACCAAGAAGCAAAAGCTGCAGAAAGTACCAATAAAGAATTGAACGAAGCGACAACTTCAGCAAGTGACAATCAATCGAGTAGTAAAGTTGATAACCAGCAACTAAATCAAGAAGAAAATACTAAAAATGAATATCAAAAAGAAATGGTATCATCGCAAGGTACTGAAAAGACTTCAAATGAAAATAAAACTCAATCATTAGAAAAAGAAAGCGTACAATCTTCTACTGGAAATAAAGCTGAAGTTTCAACTGCCAAATCAGATGAGCAAGCTTTACCAAAATCTACGAATATCTCTTCGAATACTAAACAAACAATAAGTAATCAAGAAGTGTCGCAATCTGATTTCCAAGAGAAAAAGTCAGAGGTAAATGTTCAATCAACTAATGAGGAAAACAAAGATACAGAAGTCAAAACTGCACCAACTACATTAAATGTTAAAAGTGATGCTATAAAGAGTAATACTGAAACTCTTGTTGATAACAATAGTAATTCAAATAATGAAAATAATGCAGATATAATTTTGCCGAAAAGCACAGCGCCTAAACGTTTGAATACAAGAATGCGTATGGCAGCAGTACAACCTTCATCAGCAGACTCTAAAAATGTTAATGATTTAATTACATCAACGACATCTTTAACTGTGGTCGATGCAGATAAAAATAATAAAATTGTGCCTGCACAAGATTATTTATCATTAAAATCTCAAATTTCAGTTGATGACAAAGTTAAATCGGGTGATTATTTCACAATTAAATATTCAGATACTGTACAAGTGTATGGTTTGAATCCAGAAGATATTAAAAATATTGGTGATATAAAAGATCCAAATAATGGGGAAACAATTGCTACGGCCAAACACGATACTGTAAATAATTTAATTACATATACATTTACAGATTATGTAGATCGATTTAATTCAGTAAAAATGGGAATTAATTACTCAATTTATATGGATGCAGATACCATTCCTGTTAGTAAAAACGATGTTGAGTTTAATGTGACTATAGGGAATGACACAACAAAAACTACTGCAAACATTCAATATCCAGATTATGTTACTAGAGATAATAATTCTATAGGTTCAGCGTTTACTGAAACTGTTTCACATGCAGGTAATGCAGAAGATCCTGGTTATTATAAACAGACTGTTTATGTAAATCCATCAGAAAAATCTTTAACAAATGCTAAATTAAAAGTTGAAGCTTATCATAAAGATTATCCTGATAATGTAGGTCAAATAAATAAAGATGTAACTAAAATTAAAATTTATCAAGCGCCAAAAGACTATATTTTAAACAAAGGTTATGATGTTAATACAAATCAGCTAATAGATGTAACAGAACAATTTAAGGATAAGATTACATATGGAGCTAATGACAGTGTCAATGTTGATTTTGGTAACATAAACAATTCTTATGTAGTTGTGGTGGATACGAAATTTGAATATACAACTAGTGAAAGTCCAACACTTGTTCAAATGGCAACTTTGTCTTCTGATGGAAATAAATCAGTTTCTACTGGTAATGCTTTAGGATTCACCAACAACCAAAGTGGTGGCGCTGGTCAAGAAGTATATAAAATTGGTAACTATGTTTGGGAAGATACAAATAAGAATGGTATTCAAGAATTAGGAGAAGTTGGAGTAAAAGGTGTAACAGTGGTTGCTTATGACAACAAAACTAATAAAGAAGTTGGAAGAACAATTACTGATGAAAAAGGTGGTTATTTAATTCCAAACTTGCCTAATGGAGATTATCGTGTAGAATTTTCAAATATACCACAAGGTTATGAAGTAACACCATCAAAGCAAGGAAATAATGAAGAATTAGATTCCAATGGCGTATCTTCAGTGATTACAGTTAATGGAAAAGATAACCTTTCTGCTGATTTAGGTATCTACAAACCTAAATACAACTTAGGCGACTATGTCTGGGAAGATACAAATAAGAACGGTATCCAAGATCAAGATGAAAAAGGTATATCCGGTGTAACAGTTACTTTAAAAGATGAAAACGACAAAATCTTAAAAACAGTAACAACAGATGCTGACGGCAAGTATAAATTCACTGATTTAGAAAACGGTAATTACAAGGTGGAATTTACTACACCAGAAGGTTACACACCGACTTCTCAAAATACAGGTGGAAATGATACTGTAGATTCTAATGGTTTAACTACTACAGGTGTTATTAATGGTGCAGATAACATGACACTAGATAGTGGATTTTACAAAACACCGAAATATAATTTAGGTAATTATGTATGGGAAGATACAAATAAAGATGGTAAGCAAGATTCAACAGAAAAAGGTATATCCGGCGTAACAGTTACATTGAAAAATGAAAATGGAGAAGTTTTACAAACAACTAAAACAGATAAAGATGGTAAATATCAATTT
Organism: Staphylococcus argenteus; assembly: GCF_000236925.1. Taxonomy (NCBI): domain Bacteria; kingdom Bacillati; phylum Bacillota; class Bacilli; order Caryophanales; family Staphylococcaceae; genus Staphylococcus; species Staphylococcus argenteus. The sequence goes on from NC_016941.1 coordinate 590,107, forward strand.
ACTGGATTAGAAAACGGAACTTATAAAGTTGAATTCGAAACACCAACAGGTTACACACCAACACAAGTTGGGTCAGGTAGTGATGAAAGTATAGATTCAAATGGTACTTCAACAACAGGTATCATTAAAGATAAAGACAACGATACAATTGACTCTGGGTTCTATAAACCAACATACAACTTAGGCGACTATGTCTGGGAAGATACAAATAAAAACGGTATCCAAGATCAAGATGAAAAAGGTATATCCGGTGTAACAGTTACTTTAAAAGATGAAAACGACAAAATTTTAAAAACAGTTAAAACAGATGCTGATGGTAAATACCAATTCACTGATTTAAATAATGGAACATATAAAGTTGAATTTGAAACACCGGCAGGTTATACACCGACTACTGTTACTTCTGGAAATGATACTGAAAAGGATTCAAATGGTTTAACAACAACAGGTGTCATCAAAGATGCTGATAACATGACGTTAGATAGTGGATTCTATAAAACACCAAAATACAGTTTAGGTGATTACGTTTGGTATGACAGTAATAAAGATGGCAAACAAGATCCAACTGAAAAAGGAATTAAAGGCGTTAAAGTTACTTTGCAAAATGAAAAAGGCGAAGTAATTGGCACTACTGAAACTGATGAAAATGGTAAATATCGTTTTGATAATTTAGATAGTGGCAAATACAAAGTTATCTTTGAAAAGCCTGCTGGCTTAACACAAACAGGTACAAATACAACTGAAGATGATAAAGATGCCGATGGTGGCGAGGTTGACGTAACAATTACGGATCATGATGATTTCACACTTGATAACGGCTACTACGAAGAAGAAACATCAGACAGTGACTCAGATTCAGATAGCGACTCAGACTCAGATAGTGATTCCGACTCAGACAGCGACTCAGACTCAGATAGCGATTCAGATTCAGATAGTGATTCCGACTCAGACAGCGACTCAGACTCAGATAGCGATTCAGATTCAGACAGCGACTCAGACTCAGATAGCGATTCAGATTCAGACAGCGACTCAGATTCAGACAGCGACTCAGACTCAGATAGCGATTCAGATTCAGACAGCGACTCAGATTCAGATAGCGACTCAGATTCAGATAGCGACTCAGACTCGGACAGCGACTCAGACTCAGACAGCGACTCAGACTCAGACAGCGATTCAGATTCAGATAGCGACTCAGATTCAGACAGTGACTCAGATTCAGATAACGATTCAGATTCAGACAGCGACTCAGACTCAGACAGCGATTCAGACTCAGATAGCGATTCCGACTCAGATAGCGATTCAGATTCAGACAGCGACTCAGACTCAGACAGCGATTCAGACTCAGATAGCGATTCCGACTCAGACAGCGATTCAGATTCAGATAGTGATTCCGACTCAGATAGCGACTCAGATTCAGATAGCGATTCAGACTCAGATAGTGACTCCGACTCAGATAGCGACTCGGATTCAGATAGCGATTCAGATTCAGACAGTGACTCAGACTCAGATAGTGATTCAGATTCAGACAGTGAGTCAGATTCAGATAGTGACTCAGAAGTAGGTAAACATACACCGGCTAAACCAATGAGTACGGTTAAAGAGCATCACAATAAAGCAAAAGCATTACCAGAAACAGGTAGTGAAGATAATGGTTCAAATAACGCTACATTATTCGGCGGATTATTTGCGGCATTAGGATCATTATTACTATTCGGTCGTCGTAAAAAACAAAACAAATAATTTGATTGGTATAACCAGGTCCGTGTGGCCTGGTTTTTTATTCTAGAAAATAAAGTGCATAAATTTGGAGATGAACTTTCACGGTATATTTAAATTAAAAATAAGAATACTCCTCTTAAGTATAAAAAATATATCTTTATAAATAAAAAATACTGTAAATGGTGCAATGTTAATAAACGTCTTTATTTAATAGATGTTAATTTAATTCGTCGATGTATTAAAAGTATAAATAAACAAGAAAAACAATTAAATTCAGTTTCAAACCATTTAAAACAATTGGTATAAAAATCAAACAAATAAACAAAAATATTTAAAATTAAGTTATTCAATGAAAAGTGTAAAATAACAGCTGGAGATAAATAAATTTATTTAAAGTATTGTGCTTTATCTAAAAATGTATTACGATGGGAATACAAATTTTTATATGTAAAAATATTAATTTTTTGCAAATATTGATATTTTAAAGGAGATTTATATGATTAACAGGGATAACAAGAAGGCAATAACAAAAAAGGGTATGATTTCAAATCGCTTAAACAAATTTTCGATTAGAAAGTATACTGTAGGAACGGCATCGATTTTAGTAGGTACGACATTGATTTTTGGTCTAGGGAACCAAGAAGCTAAAGCTGCTGAAAATACTAGTACAGAAAATGCAAAGCAAGACGAAGCATCAACTAGTGCTGATAAGGAAGTAATGTCAAATACCGAAAATAATTCGACAACAGAAAAAAATACAACGGATTCAATTAAGGAAGAAACAAATACTGATTCACAAACTGAAGTTAAAGAAGAACCAAAAACATCTACTACACAACAACAGCAAAATAATACTACAACTTCAACTGAAACTAAGCCTCAAACTAATGAAAATAATAATGTAAAACCTTCAACTGATAAAACTGCAACAGAAGATACATCTGTTATTTTAGAAGAGAAGACAGCACCAAATAATAAAAATAACGATGTAACTACAAATCAATCTACAAGTGAAACTCAACCAACACAACAAACACCACAAGAACCTACAAATAATGAAACTTCACAACCACAATCAACACCTTCAAAAGTAGACAATCAAGTTACAGATGCAACTAATCCAAAACAAACGGTAAATGTATCAAAAGAAGATCTTAAAAATGATCCTGAAAAATTAAAAGAATTAGTTAGAAGTGAAAATAACACTGATCATTCAACTAAACCAGTTGCTACAGCACCAACAAGTGTTGCGCCGAAACGATTAAATGCGAAAATGCGTTTTGCAGTTGCACAACCAGCAGCAGTTGCTTCGAATAATGTAAACGATTTAATTACAGTGACAAAGCAAACGATTACTGAAGGTATTAAAGATGATGGTGTTATTCAAGCGCATGACGGTGAACATATTATTTATACATCTGATTTTAAAATTGATAATGCTGTAAAAGCTGGGGATACAATGACAGTTAAGTATGATAAGCATACAATTCCTTCAGATATCACGGATGATTTCACACCAGTCGATATTACAGATCCATCAGGTGAAGTGATTGCAAAGGGAACATTTGATTTAAATACGAAAACAATTACTTACAAATTTACTGATTATGTTGATAGATATGAGAATGTCAATGCAAAATTAGAACTAAACTCATATATTGATAAGAAAGAAGTCCCAAATGAAACAAATTTGAATTTAACATTTGCTACAGCAGATAAAGAGACTAGTAAAAATGTTAAAGTTGAATATCAAAAGCCTATTGTAAAAGATGAGTCAAATATTCAATCTATATTTAGCCATTTAGATACTACTAAGCATGAGGTAGAACAGACTATTTATGTGAATCCATTAAAATTAAATGCTAAAAACACAAATGTTACTATAAAAAGTGGTGGTGTAGCAGATAATGGTGATTATTATACTGGAGACGGTAGTACTATAATTGATAGTAATACGGAAATTAAAGTCTATAAAGTTGCATCGGGTCAACAATTACCTCAAAGTAATAAAATTTATGATTATAGTCAATATGAAGATGTTACCAATTCAGTAACTATTAATAAAAATTATGGTGCTAACATGGCCAATATTAATTTTGGTGACATTGATTCTGCATATATAGTTAAAGTTGTTAGTAAATATACACCGGGTGCTGAGGATGACTTAGCAGTTCAACAAGGTGTAAGAATGACTACAACAAACAAATATAATTATTCATCATATGCTGGTTACACTAATACTATTTTATCAACTACTGACTCTGGCGGTGGTGACGGTACTGTTAAACCTGAAGAAAAATTATATAAAATTGGTGACTACGTATGGGAAGATGTTGATAAAGACGGTGTCCAAGGTACAGATTCTAAAGAAAAACCAATGGCAAACGTTTTAGTTACATTAACTTACCCAGACGGTACAACAAAATCAGTTAGAACTGATGCTAATGGTCATTATGAATTCGGTGGTTTGAAAGATGGAGAAACATACACAGTTAAATTTGAAACACCAGCTGGATATCTTCCAACAAAAGAAAATGGAACTACTGATGGCGAAAAAGACTCAAATGGTAGCTCTGTTACAGTTAAAATTAATGGTAAAGATGATATGTCTTTAGACAGTGGTTTCTATAAAGAACCTAAATATAATCTTGGTGACTACGTATGGGAAGATACAAATAAAGATGGTATCCAAGATGCTAATGAACCTGGTATCAAAGATGTTAAAGTTACATTAAAAGATAGTACTGGAAAAATAATTGGTACTACAACTACAGACGCATCAGGCAAATATAAATTTACTGATTTAGATAATGGCAATTATACTGTTGAATTCGAAACACCAGCAGGTTATACACCAACGCTTAAAAATACAACTGCTGAAGATAAAGATTCTAATGGACTAACAACAACTGGTGTCATTAAAGATGCTGATAATTGGACATTAGATAGTGGTTTCTACAAAACACCGAAATATAGTTTAGGTGATTACGTTTGGTACGACAGTAATAAAGATGGCAAACAAGATCCAACTGAAAAAGGTATTAAAGATGTGACAGTTACATTGCAAAATGAAAAAGGCGAAGTAATTGGTACTACAAAAACTGATGAAAATGGTAAATATCGCTTTGATAATTTAGACAGCGGTAAATACAAAGTTATCTTTGAAAAACCTGCTGGCTTAACACAAACAGGTACAAATACAACTGAAGATGATAAAGATGCCGATGGTGGAGAAGTTGACGTAACAATTACGGATCATGATGATTTCACACTTGATAACGGCTACTACGAAGAAGACACATCTGACAGCGATTCAGATAGCGACTCAGATTCAGACAGCGACTCAGACTCAGACAGTGATTCAGATTCAGATAGCGACTCAGATTCAGACAGCGATTCAGATTCAGACAGCGATTCAGATTCAGATAGCGATTCAGATTCAGATAGCGATTCAGATTCAGACAGCGATTCAGATTCAGATAGCGACTCAGACTCAGATAGCGATTCAGACTCAGACAGCGACTCAGACTCAGATAGTGACTCAGATTCAGACAGCGACTCAGACTCAGATAGCGATTCAGATTCAGACAGCGACTCAGATTCAGATAGCGACTCAGACTCAGATAGTGACTCAGATTCAGACAGCGACTCAGACTCAGATAGCGATTCAGATTCAGACAGCGACTCAGACTCAGATAGCGATTCAGATTCAGACAGCGACTCAGACTCAGATAGCGATTCAGATTCAGATAGTGACTCAGATTCAGATAGCGACTCAGATTCAGACAGTGACTCAGACTCAGACAGCGACTCAGACTCAGATAGTGATTCAGATTCAGACAACGACTCAGACTCAGATGCAGGTAAACATACACCGGCTAAACCAATGAGTACGGTTAAAGATCATCACAACAAAGCAAAAGCATTACCAGAAACAGGTAGTGAAGACAATGGTACAAATAACGCTACATTATTCGGTGGATTATTTGCGGCATTAGGATCATTATTACTATTCGGTCGTCGTAAAAAACAAGATAAATAAAATAACCTGAACCAGGCCATAAGGGCCTGGTTTTTTAATGATAAAACATGCAATAGATGTATTTTTCATATAAAATAAACAATAAAGATACGTAATAAAAATTATATGAGGCGATAATATGAATTACATTTTAGGAACAATTTTAGAAAGTAAAATTACTGGTGTAGAAAAAGCGCAAATTAATAGACTAAAGTTGTTTAAACAGCAAGAAATCCCTTCAAAATGTGTATATATTAAATGGAATCCTTATTTGTATACATATGCGAAGCAACATCGAATAGAAAACGATGTATTTACAATGTATGATTATTTTCAAAAGACAATTAATTACAAAAAGACAAAACAAGTGAATTGGTTACAATATTGGGAAAAGGCATGCAATTATACATTGAAATTTGTGGAGAATTCAAATGACGTTAGAATATATGACGAAGAACAATTTATCATGTACGCACATTTTTTAGACAAGCAATATCGAGACTTAAACTATGTGAATTATTTTGATCATCAAAGAAGAAAGGTTAAACGAGAATTATTTGATGGTAGGGGATTTCTTAGTTGCTCTAGAATTTTAGGAGAAGGGCAACGTATTGTTCTGGAAAACTATTTTACTACAGACGGTACAATTGTAATTCAAAAGTATTTTGATGACGTTAAAGGTAAAAATACTCTGACAAAGGTTGTCGTAAATGAAGGACAGCATCAGCAATATTTTGATAGTGAAGAAGAATTAGTCCACTATTTTCTAAATCAATTATGTAAAAATAATGATCAATTAATATTAGATAGACCACACGAATTAGGAAATGTAATGACAGAACTTCGCAAAGAAATTCCGGTTATCGTAGTTCTTCATAGTACGCATTTAACTGGGAATGAGATAAAAAGTTTTTACAAACCAGTATTCAATCATTTAAAACGTTATAAAGCTATTGTTGTCTCTACAGATAAACAACGTCGAGATATCGCTGCGTATATTGAAAATGAAATCCCAGTAGTCAATATTCCGGTTGGTCATGTAGAAAATCTACCAAACAACATCGACTTTAATAATAAAGAAAAAGGGCATATCATATCAGTTGCGCGTTTAGTAGAAAATAAGCAAATCAAACACCAAATTGAAGTAATTAAACGTTTAGTTGAAAAATATCCTGATATTCAATTAAATATATATGGACATGGAAATGGTTTAGCAGAATATCAACAACTTGTAGAAAAGTATCAATTAGTAAGGCATGTTAAGTTTCATGGATTTAAGACACAAGTTAGTGAAGCAATTGCTAAAGCACAACTTATGTTGTCTACAAGTAAAATGGAAGGTTTTGGATTAGCAATTTTAGAATCTCTGTCACTAGGCACACCAGTAATAAGTTATGATGTTGATTATGGCCCAGCTGAACTTATTCAAGATGGTTTCAACGGTTATCTAGTCTCTGAAGGTGATATTGATAAAATGGTTGAAAAGGTAGACCAATTGTTGAATGACAGTCAAAAGATAGAACAATTTTCAATGAATAGTATTCAATCAGCTCAGCAGTTTAACACGACAACTGTTGGTACGAAATGGCAAAATATTTTAAGTTAAAATAAAAAGCATTTTCCTAAAAACGAAATTAAACAAAACAAGTTCAATCTGAACATTTATGTTTGATTAGTTAGCATAGGAAAATGCATTTTTTATAGATTAATGAAAATTACATTTAAATAAGTCGAATAAATTGATCCCATTGATTAATCAATGATGCTTTACTATATTGTTGTGCCTTAGTTAAGCTGCCAACAGAAAGGCGTTGCTGCTCTTCTGGATGTTCAATTACATATTTTACTTTTTCAAAAAGCGCATCTTCATCATTTTTAGGAATTAAATAACCGTTAATATCAGACGAAATTAATTCACTAGGACCATATTTAATATCGTAACTAATTACAGGAACACCATGGGACAATGATTCGAGTAAGGCTAAAGAAAATCCTTCCATATTACTAGTGATTAAACTTAAATAAGCATCGCTATATTCTTGATCTAATTGACTTAAGAATCCGCGCAAATAGACATGATTCTCCAATCCATATTTCTGAATTAACTCATTTAGTTTTTTACTTTCAGAACCAAATCCATACATATGTAGTTCAACATTTGGAACTAATGGCACTAGGCGTTTTATTAATTCAATTTGTTGATGTAATTGTTTTTCAGGTGAATAACGAGCAACGGAAATTAATTTTATTTTTCGATGATCTAAATTTTGAATTGGCGTATCTATAGGTTCACTGTATCCGACTGGTATATTAACAACTGGAATTTCATTATGAATACGTTTTGAAACATCGATTTTTTGCTGTTCTGTAGAAACAACAATTGCACGATATCGAGATAAATTTTCGAACATTGCTTTATATACATTTTTAAAAGGTGAAGAATCTAATTCATCAATATTTTTAATATGAGTACTGTGCAACACTGCAACTACAGGAATTGTGTCAGGTGTTAAATTAAAAATAGGTGCAGTATAAACATTGCGATCACTGAAGAATAAATCACCTTCACGATAGATGTTTGTTATAAAAAACGCGCCTAAATCGGTATCACTATTAAAGAAGTATGATTTATTTGCATAGTAAACAATGATTTTTTGTACTTCCGGTTTGTCATTAATATACGTGTAATATTTTTCAATTTTTGTATTTCCATCTGGATTATAGAAAAACTCACAAAGTGTTTGTTGTTTACCGACAAGAATTCGACTACAACTTAAAAAGCCACGTACGTCGTAAAAGTCACGTTTCACTTTTCGTCTTTGTCGATCAAAATGATTCACATAATCTAATATCCGATGTTTTGGATCTTGAAAATGTGCATACATTAAAAAACGATCTTGATCATATATTCTAAAATCATTACTATTCTCAACGGGTTTTAAAATATAATGGCATTCATCAGTCCAATAGGATAACCAATCAAAAGGTTCATTACGGTCTACATATAAAGCTTCTTGAAAGTAATCATACATATTGATGTAATCGCCATCCGATAAATAATTTTGAGCATTTCTATATAAAAATCTATTCCATGACAGAAATACACACTGCGCTGGTCGTCCCATTTCTTTAAATAATTTCAATCGATTAATAATTGCTTTTTCAATGCCGGTTAAATTTGCACCTAAACTGTTACCTACAAAATAATTCATTTTTAACACCACTTATGTCTGTTTTTTATAATTATATCACATAACATTTAATTAACTCTTTTAAATAGAAAAAGAAATGTTTTTAAAAATAATGAGTTTTAAGGTTTGAAGGGAGTGGGACAGTAAAGAACCACTTATGATTTATTATGTAGTGGTTCTGTGACATTAGTCGCAGCTAGCGTGTACTTAAAAATAGGAATACATGAGTAAAAAACATGTATAAGAGATACTGATTTCTAAATAAAAAGTATTTCTTTAACATTGTAAATCCTGGAGCACTAAGGCTGATGTAAAATCTTAAATTTGATGAATAATCATTATTTGAGCAAATGGAATTAAAGTTTAACGACAGATTCCACATCTCATTACTATTCTCAAAAATATAAAATGCTGTTTCTCATGTGTTAAGCCATTTTAAAAATGAATAAAACTGAATTTATACAAAAGCCAACAAAACATTATTCCAACGATACTGACATTACAGAAAACATACAAAATAAAAAACGCGCAACTACTGTTACGCGCTTTATTATAAAATATGAAATTATTTACGGTATTTTAATTTGGCAAACGCATCATGTTGATGGATTGACTCTTCATTGCGACATTCAATATCGAAACCTTCTAGCCAATCAAATTCAACTAAGTCAGCCGCGATTAATCGAATTAAATCTTCAACAAAACGAGGATTTTCGTATGCACGCTCTGTGACACGTTTTTCATCAGGACGTTTTAAAATAGGATATAGAATTGAGCTTGCATTTGCTTCCATAGCATCTAAAATTTTGTTTTTATAATCATCAACAATGTCTTGGTCTTTATTAATATATGTTTTAACAGTAACAACACCACGTTGGTTGTGTGCTGAATATTCGCTGATTTCTTTTGAACAAGGGCATAGTGTTGTAACTGTAGCCTCAATTGTAAGTTCTTTACGTGTCACTTGGTCACCATCAATAGCTAATCCATAAGTGACATCAGCATTTCCAACCGCTTTAATATTTGTTGTTGGACTATATCGATCAAAGAACCATTTTCCAGAAACGTCAACACCAGCAGCATTTTGTTTCATATTTGTTTGTAAAGTTCGTAAGACTTGGTATAACGTATTAAATTCGAGTTCAATACCATTATCATAATGCTTTTCAACACTTTCGATAATACGACTCATGTTAATACCTTTTTCATCTTTAGTTAGGCTAGTTGAAAAACTAAATGTACCAGCTGTTTGATACTGGTCAACAAGTACAGGGTATACTAAGTTTTTTATACCAACTTCTTCAATTTCAAATAAGAAATCTTTATGCGTGCTTTGTAAATCAGTCATTTCATTTTTAGTAGTAGGTTTCGTACCTTCGATAGGGTCTACTGAACCAAAGTGTTTCCAACGACCTTCTCGTGTCGATAAATCAAATTCAGTCATTATTTTCCTCCGTTAAGATTTAAAGTGATATGTCCAATATGGTTCGACAGTTAAAAAGCTGTGCTGTTTACCATCGATTTCAGGACTTGCTAATTGTTTTAAAAATGGACCTGTTTGTGAAGCATGTGCTTCAAATGCTTTAATTTTTAGGTCTTTAAAATCTGTAATATCATTTTGAATATCAGGTTCGCCTAATGCGTCTGTAGCATCATTACTAAAAGCAACCAAAGTTAAACGTGGACGTTCTTCTTCAGGCATGCGTTCAACAGTTCTAATCACTGCATCGGCAGTTGCTTCATGATCAGGATGTACAGCGTAACCAGGGTAAAATGAAATAATCAATGATGGATTAGTTTCATCAATTAAAGATTTAATCATACTATCTATATGTTCATAAGGTTCAAATTCGACTGTTTTGTCGCGTAAACCCATTTTTCTTAAATCAGTAATGCCAATAACTTTACATGCTTCTTCAAGTTCACGTTCGCGAATGCTTGGTAATGATTCACGAGTTGCAAATGGTGGATTACCTAAGTTTCGTCCCATTTGACCTAAAGTTAAACATGCATATGTTACTGGTACGCCTCTTTGGACATAACTTGCTAGTGTCCCTGCAGATGAGAAGGTTTCATCATCAGGATGTGGAAATATTACTAATACATGTCTTTCATCAGTCATGTTGATGCCTCCTCTATAAATTAAATGGTTGCTCGCTAATTTCAAGCGCTGCAGCGAGTTGACCTTCATAATTAAAACCTGCAATTAAAAATTCATCATGCTCGTTAACTTCAAAATGCGTTAGACCTTGTACATAAACCCAGCCACCATTTGATAGTTTAAGACCAATGCGATAAGGTTCTTTATTGCCACCTTTTAACTGAGCATGTGTATATGTTACTTGAATATTTCTTAAAAAAGTACCAGCATTAAAAACACGTTGATCGAAATGGTTCGCATAGGCACCATTTGTCGTTTCAACATGTAGATACACAGGTTTATGTTCATAAGAAGCAAGTAATTCTAAAACTTCTTGTTCTTTAATTGGTTCCAACACGTTCACTCCTTACACTATCAATGTGTTTATCTTTCTATTTTACTAAAAACTATTCAATAATTGTATACGATTGCTCAATTATTTGGAAATTAATTTTTGATAGGAGATAAATAATTCATATGAACAGATGCAAACTTTCACATTTCACCCTTTTAAAAATCAAATAAATTGTTGGAATTTAAAAAGTGTTAAACATTAAAAATGATGCTATATTAATGGTGTATGAATGAATTCATAAGTTTTTAAAATGTATTAAATTTGTGGAGGCATGTAAACAATGAAAGTATTAAACTTAGGATCAAAAGAACAAGCATCATTTTACGTTGCATGTGAATTATATAAAGAAATGGCTTTTAATCAAGATTGTACACTCGGATTAGCAACGGGTGGAACAATGACAGATTTATATCATCAACTCGTTAAACTTTTAAATAAAAATCAACTTAATGTAGATCATGTAACTACATTTAATTTAGATGAATATGTAGGTTTGTCCTCAGCGCATCCTCAAAGTTATCACAATTATATGGATGAAATGCTTATTAAACAATATCCATATTTTAATAAGAACAACATACACATTCCAAATGGTGATGCGAATGATATGAATGTGGAAGTGACAAGGTACAATAATCTTTTAGCTCAGCAAGGTGAACGTGACATTCAAATTTTAGGTATTGGTGAAAATGGACATATCGGATTTAATGAACCGGGGACGCCATTTGATAGTATTACACATATAGTTGATTTGACTGAGAGCACAATTAAGGCTAATAGTCGATATTTTAAAAATGAAAATGATGTTCCGAAACAAGCCATTTCGATGGGACTCGCAAATATTTTGCAAGCAAAACGTATCATTTTACTCGCATTTGGTGAAAAGAAACGTGCAGCTATTACACATTTATTAAATCAAGAAATTTCTATTGATGTACCAGCCACATTACTTCACAAACACCCGAATGTTGAGATATATTTAGACGACGAAGCTTGTCCTAAAAATGTTGCGAAAATTCATGTTGACGAAATGAATTGATTGCAATGTTTAAATAAGAAATGCGTCGGGAAAGTTTCCAATAGAAAGAAAAAAAGCATTGGAAGGATGATTTTTAGTGGAATTACAATTAGCAATTGATTTATTAAACAAAGAAGAAGCGGCTAAGTTAGCAAATAAAGTAAAAGATTATGTGGATATTGTAGAAATCGGTACACCAATCATTTATAACGAAGGTTTACCAGCAGTTAAACATATGGCAGACAATATCGATAATGTAAAAGTATTAGCTGACATGAAAATTATGGATGCCGCTGATTATGAAGTGAGCCAAGCAATTAAATTTGGTGCTGATGTAATTACAATTTTAGGTGTTGCAGAAGATGCATCAATTAAAGCAGCCATTGAAGAAGCACATAAAAATAATAAACAATTACTAGTTGATATGATTGCAGTTCAAGACTTGGAAAAACGTGCAAAAGAACTAGATGAAATGGGTGCTGACTATATTGCAGTACACACTGGTTACGATTTACAAGCTGAAGGTCAATCTCCTCTAGAAAGTTTAAGAACTGTTAAATCAGTAATTAAAAATTCAAAAGTTGCAGTAGCTGGTGGTATTAAACCAGATACAATTAAAACGATTGTTGCTGAAAACCCTGACCTTGTCATTGTAGGTGGCGGAATCGCAAATGCGGACGATCCAGTTGAAGCAGCAAAACAATGTCGCGCGGCTATTGAAGGTAAATAATATGGCTAAATTTAGTAACTATCATCTAATTCTTGATGAATTAACGACAACGTTATCTCATGTGGAAACGGATGAATTTTCAGTTTTTGCTAATAAAATATTAAATGCAAATCAAATTTTTGTTGCTGGTAAAGGTCGTTCGGGATTCGTAGCTAATAGTTTTGCAATGCGTTTAAATCAACTAGGTAAACTAGCGCATGTAGTTGGTGAATCAACGACACCTGCAATTAAGCGTGATGATTTATTCGTAATCATTTCAGGTTCAGGTTCAACAGAACATTTGAGATTACTAGCTGACAAAGCAAAATCTGTAGGTGCTAATATTGTATTAATTACTACGAAAGAAGATTCTGCAATTGGTAAATTGGCTAACACAAAAGTTGTTTTGCCAGCAGGAACGAAGTATGACGAACAAGGTTCAGCACAACCATTAGGAAGCTTGTTTGAACAAGCATCACAATTATTTTTGGATAGTGTCGTGATGGGTTTAATGACTGAGTTGGATGTGTCAGAACAAACGATGCAACAGAATCATGCTAATTTAGAATAAATAAATGATAGTCGGTAATATTATGTTTCTATGATAATATTATCGACTATTTTTTATTTAAATATTAAATTATAGTATAATATTGTTAATAAAAGGATAGGGGTGTTAATAGTGAAGTTTGAAAATTATATTTTTGATTTCGATGGCACATTAGCAGATACGAAAAAATGTGGAGAAATAGCTACACAAAGAGCATTTAAAACATGCGGATTATCGGAACCATCATCAAAAGATATCACACATTATATGGGAATACCTATTGAAGAATCATTTTTAAAATTGGCAGATAGACAATTAGATGAGGCTTCTTTGACAAAATTAATTGAAACATTTAGAAATACATATAAAACAATAGAAAAAGACTATATCTATGAATTTGCCGGAATTACAGAGGCTATTACAAGTTTACATAACCAAGGGAAAAAGCTTTTCGTGGTATCTAGTAAAAAAAGTGATGTACTAGAAAGAAATTTATCAGCAATTGGGTTAAATCATTTAATTACTGAAGCTGTTGGTTCTGATCAAGTAAGTAAATATAAACCGGATCCTGAAGGCATACATACGATTTTGCAACGTTATAATTTAAATAGTCAACATACTGTTTACATTGGAGATTCAACATTTGATGTTGAGATGGGACAACGAGCTGGTGTGCAATCGGCAGTAGTGACATGGGGTGCACATGATGCAAGAATATTACTTCATTCGAATCCTGATTTTATTATCAATGATCCATCAGAAATAAATACAGTATTATAAAGCGTATAAGATGAAATATTTTAGTGCTGAAAATAAAAGAGATTAATATCCAATGAAGTTGATTTATCATTGCAAATTCTTGACAGTCTAAATAAATATTTATAAATAATTTTGAATGTTTAATAACACTAATAAAGGTTTTAGCAACAGATTTACTATTGTGAATTTTAGTAGAAAAACGAGTGTCAAAAATATATTAGTGGAATTGGAATCATTTCAATTCAGTTAAATTATGGCGATAGTATATGACTATTACGAAGTTGTATGCTATCGCCATTTTTAGTTATAAGTTGAAAATGTTTAAGGATCTGAAATTTATGAATTATAATAGTTTGATTCAAATCGTTATGGGTATAAAATAGATGTATTTATTTCGCTAAAATGAAAATTTTCATAAAACATACTTTTGTATTTATATAAAGGTTTAAATTTGTATAAATTTGACAAAACTAATTAACTCCGTATAATTATGAAACATACAAGAGGGAGTGTATGAATTCATGGATTTTAATAAAGAGAATATTAACATGGTGGATGCAAAGAAAGCCAAAAAGACTGTTGTTGCAACCGGCATTGGGAATGCAATGGAATGGTTCGACTTTGGTGTCTATGCATATACAACTGCGTACATAGGCGCGAATTTCTTTTCTCCAGTGGAAAGTCAAGATATTCGACAAATACTAACATTTGCAGCGTTAGCAATTGCGTTTTTATTAAGACCAATTGGTGGAGTTGTATTTGGTATTATTGGTGACAAATATGGACGTAAAGTTGTATTAACATCAACTATTATTTTAATGGCATTTTCAACATTAACTATTGGTTTATTGCCAAGTTATGATCAAATTGGACTTTGGGCTCCAATATTGTTATTACTTGCTAGAGTATTACAAGGTTTTTCAACTGGTGGGGAATATGCAGGCGCAATGACATATGTCGCAGAGTCATCACCAGATAAACATCGTAATGCATTAGGTAGTGGTCTTGAAATCGGAACACTATCAGGTTATATTGCAGCTTCAATTATGATTGCATTATTAACTTTCTTTTTAACAGATGAGCAAATGGCATCATTTGGTTGGAGAATTCCTTTCCTATTAGGATTATTCTTAGGGTTATTTGGGTTATATTTACGTCGTAGATTAGAAGAATCTCCAGTATTTGAAAATGATGTTGCAACTCAACCAGAAAGAGATAATATTAACTTTTTACAAATCATTAGATTTTATTACAAAGACATATTTGTATGTTTTATAGCAGTCGTGTTCTTCAACGTTACGAATTACATGGTAACTGCATACTTACCAACTTATTTAGAACAAGTCATCAAATTAGATGCCACTACTACTAGTGTATTAATCACATGTGTAATGGCAATAATGATTCCACTAGCATTAATGTTTGGTAAGATAGCCGATAAAATTGGCGAAAAGAAAGTATTTCTTATTGGTACTGGCGGATTGACGGTATTTAGCATTATCGCGTTCGTATTATTACATTCACAATCATTTATTGTTATAGTAATTGGCATATTTATTTTAGGTTTCTTCTTATCAACATATGAAGCAACGATGCCAGGTTCACTACCAACGATGTTTTACAGTCATATAAGATATCGTACATTATCAGTTACATTTAATATCTCTGTTTCTATATTTGGTGGTACAACACCATTAGTGGCTTCATGGTTAGTAGCTGAAACAGGCAATCCACTGGCACCAGCATATTATTTAACAGCGATTAGCTTAATTGGCTTTTTAGTAATTACGTTCTTACATTTGAGTACAGCTGGAAAATCACTTAAAGGCTCGTATCCTAATGTAGATAATGAAAAAGATAGAGCGTATTATGCTGAACATCCTAAAGAAGCATTATGGTGGATTGAAGAAAGAAAAGATTAAACATTTTAATAAATATGTTTAAATCAATCGTATATAAGCACTTTAAAGATAGTAAATTTTGCTAACTTTAAAGTGCTTTTTAATTTGAAAAACAATGTGTTTATAAATACATAACATAAACCCCCACTGTAATAATGATCACAATGGGGGAAGAGGGGACTTAAAGCATATGTTTAGCTTTGAATACTTAAAATTCTCTTTGCTATTGAAATGTTAGGATGTAAATATGTCTTAGAGTATTTTGTCCAACGCAATTAATATTGAGACTCTAACCTTCAATATTAGCTTTATAGAGAACACAAATTTAAATAGATTGGGTGACTTATTTGTGTCAGTTATTGCGATTGCCATAACTTCTTTTCTCTATATACATATAATAACTTGTTCATTATTAAAAAACATGGTACCTCAGTATCAAATTTATCTAGGGCTTAAGTTTGATAAACTGGAGAATGTAGAATGACTGATAAAAAAGCTAATTCATTATATAATGTTAACGAAAATGTTATTGAAGTTTACAATGAGCGAGGTATACTGATGAATCAAATATTAAACATGTTAGAAGCGCATATACAAAACAAACCCAATGCTATAGCTATTCAAATAGATGATCAAGCATTCACATATCAACAATTAGAAGATAATGTTTCGAAGGTGGTTGAATCATTAAAATCATTATCATTAGACGCTGTAGTAGCATTAAATATGACATCACCAATTCAAACTATTGTGTATTACCTAGCTTTGCATCGCTTACATAGAATTCCAATGATGATAGAACCTAAATGGCAAAGTACGATTCATCACCAATTATTTGAAAAATATAATATTAAGGATGTTATTGGAAATAATGGACTCATACAAAAAATAGATTCACCGTCATTTATAGATGCATCGCAATTACATCATCATCAAAATTTATTGCATATTGGCTTTACTTCTGGGACAACCGGCATGCCAAAAGCTTATTATCGTGATGAAAACTCTTGGATAGCTTCATTTGAAGTAAATGAAATGTTAATGAAGCGTGGAGAAAATGCCATTGTAGCACCTGGACCACTTGCACATTCTTTAACACTTTATGCATTATTATATGCGTTAAGCACTGGACGTACTTTCATAGGTCAAGCAACATTTGATCCTACAAAATTACTTAATCAATGTCTGGATAATAATTTATATAAAAGCGCCTTGTTCGTCGTGCCAACAATGATTAAATCTTTAGTAACTTTATTCAATTCTACATATGCAATTCAATCGATTTTTAGCAGTGGTGATAAACTACACTCAACTGTTTTTCAAAAACTTAAAAATAAGGCGCCTGATATAAATTTAATTGAATTTTTTGGTACCTCAGAAACAAGTTTTATTAGTTATAACTTTAACCAAGAAGCGCCATTGGAATCTGTAGGTATACTATTTCCAAATGTTGAATTGAAAACATTAAATCGTGATCAAAATGGTATAGGTCAAATATGTGTGAAAAGTAATATGACATTTAGTGGTTATGTTGGAGATAAATGTTTAAATGATAACGAATGGATAGTCACAGGTGATGTCGGCTTTGTAAATCAACAATACTTATTCTTAACAGGGCGAAAACATGACATGATTATTATTGGTGGTCATAACGTTTATCCATCAAGTGTAGAGCATATGTTAAAACAATGGGATAAAATTGATGAAGCAATTGTAATTGGAATTCCGAATGAGCAGTTTGGCCAAATTGCTGTATTACTATACACAAGTGAGAGCAAGCTCACGCACAAAGAAGTGAAACACTTTTTAAGTTATAAAGTGAAACGTTATGAAATACCTTCAATTATTCATCATGTAGACAAGATGTTTTATACTGCAAGTGGCAAAATCGCAAGAGAGAACATGACGACGATGTATTTAAGAGGTGAGATTTAAATGAAACAAGCAGTTATAGTTGCAGCCAAACGGACAGCATTTGGTAAGTATGGTGGGACTTTAAAACATCTAGAACCTGAGCAATTACTTAAACCATTATTCCAATATTATAAAAAGCAATATCCAGAGGTAATATCTAAAATTGATGATGTTATTTTAGGTAATGTTGTAGGAAATGGTGGTAATATTGCTAGAAAAGCGTTACTTGAAGCGGGTCTGCAAGAATCGATACCTGGTGTGACAATTGACCGTCAATGTGGTTCCGGTCTTGAAAGTATTCAATATGCATGTCGAATGATTCAAGCTGGTGCTGGTAAGATATATTTTGCAGGTGGTGTAGAAAGTACGAGTAGAGCACCATGGAAAATTAAACGTCCACAATCTGTATACGAGACGTCGCTACCAGAATTTTATGAACGAGCATCTTTTGCACCAGAAATGAGCGACCCTTCGATGATTGAAGGCGCAGAAAATGTAGCAAAAGTATATGGTGTAACCAGAGAATTACAAGATGACTTTGCATTTCGAAGTCATCAACTTACTGAGGAAAATGTACAAAATCATAATATTTCTCAGGAAATACTACCACTGACAGTAAAAGGTAAAATATTCGAAAAAGACGAAAGCATAAAATCACATATACTTAGAGAAAATTATCGTCGTTTTAAGCCAATTATAAAAGGTGGAACAGTTACAGCTGCGAATAGTTGTATGAAAAACGATGGGGCAGTTTTATTACTTATTATGGAAAAAGATATTGCGAATGCTTTGGGATTTAAGCAAGGATTATTATTTAAGGATAATGTGACGATAGGTGTTGATTCTACGTTACCTGGTATCGGTCCAGTTCCAGCAATTTCCGAATTATTAAAAAGAAATCAATTAAACATTGAAGATATTGACGCTATTGAAATAAATGAAGCATTTAGTGCACAAGTCGTTGCTTGTCAGCAAGCGTTAAACATTAAAAATAGTCAATTGAATATTTGGGGTGGTGCATTAGCGACAGGACATCCATATGGCGCAAGTGGTGCGCAATTGGTGACGCGTTTGTTTTATATGTATGAAAAAGATACGTTAATTGCTTCAATGGGGATTGGAGGAGGTTTAGGTAATGCAGCATTATTTAGCAGATTCTAATCAAAGATTGAATGTGATATTTTCTAAGGATAGTGTGGCTGTATATTATCAATGTTTTAATAAACCTTTTATAAATGAAGTACCACCATTAATGTGTGCATCATTATGGCCTAAGTTTGAGATATTTAAACAATACAGTGAAAGTGAATTAATTTTAACAAAGACAGTAATTGATCAATCAGAGAAAATTGAAACAGATATGACTTATGTCGCGTGTCTAGAAGAAGTTAAGCGACAACAGATACGTCATATCACTCGGTATACAATGACGTTAACTTTATTTAAAAATAATCAACATGTCATAACAATTACACAAACTTTTATTAAGGTGATGAATCAAAGTGAGATTTAATCAAGCGTTGGTAAACGAATATTTAGCACTTGTAAATGATGCCAATCCAATACATAACAAAATTGTACCAGGTCAATTAGTAAGTCAGAAGATGTTACTGACTATCTCCGCAGATGCATATCAGTATTGCATTAACTACATTAAACCGATTTTAATTGATGAAAATATCGAATTTATTGAACAAAGCGAGCGTGATATTATAGCAATAAATGATGACGGAGAGATTAAAATAAGAATTTCTTTGACTACAAAAAAATAACCGATATTAGCTGCATGAACGCATATTAATTAGGAGATGAAAGGACAGCTAATATCAGTTATATATTGTTATTATTATTGTAATCAGAGATAAATATAGGTTAAGGTATTTCTTTTGCACGGGGATGCATTATTTTGAAAATAATAATAACAACTTTATGAAATGTTTAATAAATTCTGGATTATTGGAACGATTAGTCAATCTAACTAACTTTCATATGATCTATATCGTCTTGTAATAAAGAGAGCAATTTAAAAATTTCAGTATCACTAAATGAATCGTCACATTTAATAGAAACATGCTGAAATGTTTTGGTTATAATTTCAAACACTGGTGCACCTTCATGGTGATACTGTCGATAAATAATCATAACCTATATTACCTCCTTTGCTACTCTATAGTCATATTATAAATAATGTCTATGCGCACTACATCAATCTTAAGTATCAATTTTTTATCAGACATTGAACGTATTTTTTACTAGGACTATTTATGTATAAAAGGTCAAAAGAAATATATATTTATAAAGTCGTCTGTGAGTCATTTGGAAAATATAACAAATATGGTTGGATATGCATTTATCGTGAAGTAATGGTAATTATTGAGGCGTTGAGCATATTGATGAGTATAAGTTCATCTTGAAAATAAAGTGTTTAATTAGTCATGGGTACAGATGTATAGGAAATATTTGTATGTATTGCTTGATATGTATGAGATTTTTAAAAAAAGTTAATATTGCTTATATATCCCTTATAAATTCAAATGATATACAGAGCATGATAGTTATAAAAAATAACCACATCACATAAATTGAGTTTGTAACCAATTTATGTGATGTGGTTAATATCGATGATTTATAGAAGAGCCGTTATACTTCGGTTACTTCAACGTCAATATGTTCAATACGATTGTATGCACCGTGATCAACAGGACCTACAAAATCGTTCATCTTCCAACCATTTTTAATAGCCGAAGCGA
The DNA here is from genome assembly GCF_000236925.1 of Staphylococcus argenteus. Classification (NCBI taxonomy): domain Bacteria; kingdom Bacillati; phylum Bacillota; class Bacilli; order Caryophanales; family Staphylococcaceae; genus Staphylococcus; species Staphylococcus argenteus. The sequence goes on from NC_016941.1 coordinate 611,134, forward strand.
CAAAAGCTTTCGCGCTAATTACTGCTTCTTTTGGTGTTTTACCATTAGCTAAATATGCAGTTGTTGCTGCAGCAAATGTACAACCAGCACCATGGTTATAACTTTGTTGGAACATATCTGTTGTTAGTTGATAATATGTTTGTCCATCATAGTATAAGTCATATGATTTATCTTGATCTAAAGCTTTTCCACCCTTAATGATGACGTGTTGAGCACCTTTATCAAAGATAATTTTCGCAGCTTTTTTCATGTCTTCAATTGAACTTAATTTACCTAATCCTGATAATTGGCCTGCCTCGAATAGGTTTGGTGTAACTACTGTTGCTTTAGGAAGTAAATATTTAATCATTGCTTCAGTGTTACCAGGGTTAAGTACTTCGTCTTCACCTTTACAAACCATAACAGGATCTACTACAAAGTACTTAGCATTAGATGCTTCGTATACTTCTCCTGCACGTTTAATAATTTCTTCTGTACCAAGCATACCTGTTTTTATTGCATCTGGACCAATTGATAATGCTGTTTGTAATTGCTTTTCAAATACATCCATTGGTAAAGGTGTGACATCATGTGACCATGTATCTTTGTCCATGGTAATGATGGCAGTTAAAGCGACCATGCCATAAGTATCTAATTCTTGAAATGTTTTTAAATCTGCTTGCATACCTGCACCCGCACTTGTGTCGGAACCGGCAATTGTTAAAACTTTCTTTAAAGCCATTGAGCTTCACTCCTACATTATAATATTGTCTACATCATATCATGTTTAATCCATTTGAAAAATAATAAGCCTGAAAGTACTTGTAATTAATTTATTACTCATATTAGCTTGGGACATAAAACAATGTCCTAAGCTCTATAATATTATATTGGCAGTAGTTGACTGAATGAAAATGCGCTTGCAACAAGCTTTTTTCAATTCTAGTCAACCTTGCCGGCGGGGCCCCAACACAGAGAAATTGGATTCCCAATTTCTACAGACAATGCAAGTTGGCGGGGCCCCAACATAGAAGTTGACGGAAAGTCAGCTAACAAAAATGTGCAAGTTGGGGTGGGACAACGAAATAAATTTTGTGAAAATATCATTTCTGTCCCACTCCCTTTCCTACGATTAGTCAAGTCTTTATGTTTAAAGTAAGCATTACTAAATTAGCCCGTTCAATTTAATTTTTTTGAATAAGGTGTTACACTGTATTTGATTGTACGGTTGGCTAATGTGGGGACATTTGATAATCGTACAATTTTTGATTCATTACTAAATAATGAATCGTTTTTAAGAGACGATTAATACAAGCGATGACGGCAGTCTTGTGAGCTTTCTCATGAGGCTGTTTTCTTAGCTTATAGTAATAATCGACTACATGATTGTCATAATGATGCTGCCCTCTTATTATATTCATAACCACCCAAAACAGTAATCTTCTTGCTTTTTTATTGCCACGCTTATTAATTGTGTCTCTACTTTGCGTACTACCTGATTGATATCGTTTGATATCGATGCCTACAAATGCATTTAATTGTTTATTAGATTTAAATCGCGTAATATTTCCAAGTTCCCCAATAATCATAGCTGCAGATAGTTTTCCAATGCCTGGTATTGAATGAATATTTTCAAAACAATCAAGTTGTTGCGCCAATTGAATCATGTCTTCATCTAATTGTTTAAGATGTTGTATAGATTGTTTTAATTGTCTAATTAACAACCGTGCTTTTTCTACAAGAAATGAATGTCTATCGACATTCGGATAGCTTTCCCGAGCAATGTTAACCAATTGGTGTGCGTGATTTTCAGCTTTATTCATAGATAGACCTTTATCAGTCGAATTGAATATATAAGAAATAAGGGTATCAATATCCATATTTCTCACCATATCTGGATGAGTAAATCGTTCTGCGATGTTAAGTGCAATGATAGAATATCGACTACTAAATAATTTTTCTAAACCAGGAAAAGTTTGATGAAGCTGTTCAACAATTTCAAATTTAAGCCGATTTTGTTCATTTTCAATTTCTAGATGAAAACGTGCACGCTCTCGCAACTCAAAGAAGATATCTCCATACATAGATATGGTTTCCGTTGCTTTTAAAGTAGGTGCTAATTGCGCAAGTTTATGTGCATCAGCTTGATCGGTTTTCCATGATCTTAAAGAACTTGTTCTGAATTTAGCTTCTAACGGGTTCATCTCAATATAATTAATTTGATTTACGCGACAAAATCGAGTCATACCTCTTGAATAAATACCAGTAGATTCAAAAATGATTTGTAGGTGGTCTAAATTATTCAAATACTTTAATAAATAATTATAACCATTTTTATTATTTTGAATGGTAAATTCTCTTTGAAATTGATCGTTATGATAATGAGCTACGACACTACTTCTTTTACTAATATCAACACCTAAGTAATTGATAAATATAGCCTCCTTTAAAAAATTGAGAAGTGAGAACTTTACTTAACCTTTCTCATTTCATTTTCCTCTACACGGTTTCAAGAACCCAACATACTTCAAACGAATTTCAAAAGGCGAGAGTAAAGCTGACTTGTTTTTTTAACGGGTTTAAGACCCAAGGGAATGCACAGTCTACTCCTCTCTATAACTATAAAAAATAGCTATGAAAAAATCTATCGTCATAGATTTCTTCATAGCTAATCTTAGTATGTTTCTCTATAAGGATATTGTATATGTTAAAATATGTCCTGAGGTGAGATAGAATGGAATGGTCACAAATTTTTCATGATATAACGACTAAACATGATTTTAAAGCTATGCATGATTTTTTAGAAAAAGAATATACGACTTCAATTGTTTATCCTGATA